>NZ_BCSL01000002.1:0-175439 GCF_001570845.1 Dietzia papillomatosis NBRC 105045
AAGGCGGGTGGAAGTGCAAGCTCGAGATGATTCCGCGGCGACCTCAGACGAAGCGGCGGCTGACCTTCTCCGGGAGCAGCGTGAGCAGCGGGCCGATCACCTTCCAGGGCTTGGCCGGGACGAGCGCGCGGACGGGCTCCGCATCGATCGTCTTGACCAGCGCGTCGACGCCTTCGTCGAACTCCGTCATCAGCGCGGTCTTCACCGATCGGTTGATGTCCGTGCGGATGTAACCGGGGAGGATGTCCGTCACCTTGATACGGCTTCCGGCGCTGTCGAGTTCGGCGTACATCCCCTGCGCCAGGGACGAGACGAAAGCCTTGGTGGCGCCGTACGTGTTCTGCGCCTTGGGCATCCCCCGCAGCGCACTCACAGACGAGATGAACACCAGGTGCCCCTCCCCTCGCGCGAGCAGCAGCTGAGTCGCCGCCTCGGCCTGGTTGAGAGTGCCGATCACGTTCACTATCGCGGTCTCGCGATTGGCGTGCGCCTTGCCCGTGCCGATAGAAGCGCCCTTGCCCAGCCCGGCGTTGAGCACGAACCTGTCGATCCCACCGAGCTCCGCGTCCAGCTCGCGGAAGACCCGCTCCACCGCCTCCCCGTCGGCCACATCAAGCTCGCGAACGGCGACGGTGATCGACGGGTTGGCGGCCACCAGCTCGGCGCGCAGCTCCTCGAGGCGGTCGAGACGCCGTGCGCACAGTGCCAGGTTCTTGCCGTGCGCCGCCCAGCGGCGGGCCATACCCTCGCCGAGCCCGGAGCTGGCCCCGGTGATCAGGATCGTCTTGCGGTCGGTCACGAGTTCTCCTCAGTTGGCGATGCGCCCAGTGTGGCACGGCTCGGCTGGCAGGACGGGCAGCGGTACGCGATGCGGTCGAGCGAATCACTCGGCTCATCGGGGTTCGCGAGGCCGCCGAGGCGGAAGGTCTCCACCTCGGTCCCGCACCGTCTGCACGGTTTGCCGTCGCGGCCGTACACCCACAACTCGCGACCACGCCGGGCCTCGCCCGTGGTCACCCGGACGACACGGTCGGCGTTCGCCACCAACATCCTGCGTGCGAGCCTCACCATCGCCGGGAGATCCCGGACCGTCTCGACGGGATCGCGCGGGTCCACTCCCCGCACGAAACACAACTCGGCGCGGTAGACGGTGCCGATGCCCGCGAGGTTGCGCTGGTCGAGGAGCGCCTCGCCGATGGTGCGGGTGGGACGTTCCTCGATGCGCCGCACGACCTCGGCCACGCTGGCCGCCGGATCCCAGTCGGCACCGAGGAGGTCGGGCCCGAGGTGCTCGACAGCCACGTCGGCTTCGGCGGGCGACAGGGCGCGCAGGAAACCGAGTTCGGTCCCCACCACCTCGACGTCGTCCGCGCGCAGGACCAGCCGGGCGGTGTGTGCGGGGAACCGCCACCTCTCCCCGGCGCGGAGCACGAGGACCCGGCCCTCCATCTTGAGGTGGAGGTGGAGGGTGACGGGGTCACGCCCCTGGTCGTCGGGCCCGATGTCGACGAAGAGGTGCTTGCCCCGCGACCGGGCAGCCTTCACGGTCCTCCCGCGCAGGTCGACCGCGGCGAACCTCGGCACCCGGAGTTCGCCCCGGTCCAGGGTCCGCCCGGCGAGT
Source organism: Dietzia papillomatosis NBRC 105045 (assembly GCF_001570845.1). Classification (NCBI taxonomy): domain Bacteria; kingdom Bacillati; phylum Actinomycetota; class Actinomycetes; order Mycobacteriales; family Dietziaceae; genus Dietzia; species Dietzia papillomatosis. The sequence continues at coordinate 1,622 of NZ_BCSL01000002.1, forward strand.
GCGGCGTCAACCCGCGTGGCCGCGCGGTGGACCGTGTCTCCCTCGGGCACGGCTCACCACCCCAGTTCGCGGCAGCCGCCGACGCCCGCGGTCTCGATCTGCACGGTCACGTGCTCGATCCCGTGCTCGTCGAACAGGACACGTCGGGCATCGTCGAGCACCTCGGCGTGGTCCGCGTCCGGGGCGACGACCAGATGGACGGTCCCCACGTCCATCCCGGACGTGAGTGTCCAGAGGTGGAGGTCGTGCACCTCCTTCACGTCGCGCAGGACGCCGAGCTGGGCCTCGACCGCGGCGGGTTCAACACCGGCCGGGGCGTGCTGGGCGAGGACTGCGAGGACCTGCCGGCCGAGCGCCACCGCGCGGACCACGATGAATACCGCGATCGCCGCGGCCACCACGAGGTCCCAGACCGTCGACCCGGTGGTACGTATGAGCAGCGCGGCCGCGATCACCCCGACCGACCCGGCGGCGTCGGCGAGGACCTCGAGGTAGGCGCCGCGTACCGCGAGGCTCTCGTCGGACCCGCCACGGAGCAGCAGGAGGGAGATGACGTTGACGACCAGGCCGAGCACGCCGACGACGAGCATCGTCCCGGTGGCGACGGGCGTATCGGAGCCGAGGCGGCCGAGCGCCTCGACCAGAACGTACACGCCCATTCCCAGCATGATGAGCACGGCGAGGCCGGAGGCGAAGATCTCCACGCGGTAGCGGCCGAACGTTCGCCGGCCGGTGGAGTCGGGACGGGTGGCGATGATCGTCGCGAGGAGAGCCGCACCGAGAGCGACGACGTCGGCCCCCATGTGGCCGGCGTCGGAGAGCAGGGCGAGGGAGCCGGAGAGCAGGCCGGCAACCAGTTCGACGACGAAGAACGCTGCCGTCAGTGCTAACGCGATCGCCAGCCTGGCGCGGTGGCGCCCACCGGCATGTCCGGCGGGACGAGCGTGGGTGTGCCCCGAGCCGTGTGCACCGTGCGCGTGACCCACTCCCATCCGGCTACCCCCTCTGACATATGCACCAATGCGCATATTCTAACTAATCGGGCGTGGGGTCTCAAGGGCGTCAGCGCCGGATGCGCACCCCCTTGGGGGTGATGCCGAAGCCCGCCGCCTCGAACGCGGCGGCGTGTGGAGAGCCGTGCACGGGCTCGCCGCCGATAGTGGTGACGGTCAACGGACCGACCGCTCCCGAGCGGACGGCGTCGACGAGCGCGCCCGCGGCGAGAGGCACCGCACCGGCGCGGTCGTCGAAGATGAGGACGGTGCGTCCGCCGCGCTCGACGAACAGCACGCAGATCCCGTCGACCAGAACCACGAGCGCGCCCGCCTTCCGACCGGGCCGGTGACCCGAGCCGCCCGTGGCCGCTGCGTCGCCTCCGCCCGCCGCGTCGCCTCCACTGGGCGCGGTGGCGGGCCAGGGCAGAGCGGCACCGTAGGGGTTGGCGGGGTCGGTGGCGGCAAGAACCCGGACGGTGGGTTCGTCGGTTCCGGAGGGCCAGTGGGCGTCGTCGGCGGTGTCGTCGAACGTGCGCAGTCTGTCGATCGTGTTGCCGGCCGCGAACTGCGCTGCGCCGAGACCGTCGACGAAGTACCCGCGGCGGCAGCGGCCGGAGTCCTCCATCTGCGCCAGCACCTTGTACACGGCGGCGAACCCGCCGGGGATCTCTTCGGCCTCGACCGCGCCCCGGGTGACGACGCCGTGGCGCAGCAGAAGGGTCTCGGCCCAGGCGTGCGCCCGCAGCGTGGCGTCGCTGATCGGCTCCGGAACGAGGGACCAACGGCCCGCCAACACGGGTGGCGTCCTCGTCCCCGCGGCGACCGCACCGTTGAGCTGCGCCATCGCGGTGCGGCCGAACCGGGCGCGACGTGGGCGGGCGGAGGCGCGGGGCGACCGGTGCGCGGTCCCCGACCCGGACGAGCCACCGCCGGCGAGCACCGCGCGCAGCGGTGAGAGCGTGTCGTTGGTGACGACCCCGTCCCACACCAGGTCCCAGACGGCGTCGCGCACCGCGGCCTCGGGGACGGCGGGTGCGGGGTCGGAAGGGGCGGGGTTCACGGGCCCAGCGTCGGTAGGGGCGGTGAGTGCGCTCCTCACCGTGGTGACTATGTCGCGGAAGAACAGGGCTCCGCCGCGCAGGGAGTCGACGACGGCGAGGTGGACCGGCCCCTCCGGCTGCGGTCGCCCCAGGGGCAGGGTGGCGCCGGCGGAATCGGCCGGGTGCAGGGAGATCCAGCCGTCGCGGGATCCGGCACGTCCACGCCCGCTCCAGATGACCTCTCCCCCGGCGAGGAGTTCGTCGAGCATCGCCGGAGAGTAGTCGCTCACCCGGGGCGCCAAGACGAGTGGTTCGAGGGCGGAGGCGGGAAGCGCGAGCCCGTCGAGCTGCTCGATCACTGCGAGCAGCCCGTCGACACCGGATTCGGCACCCGCCCGCGCGCCACCGCCAGCGCCGCCACCTGACCCCAGGCTCTGCCACCCGGGCAGGAAGCGGCCCAGCGCGGACTGGGACACCGGCTCGATCTGCGAGCGCAGAGCGGCCAACGATCGACGGCGGATGTGGCGCAGCACCTCGGCGTCGCACCACTCGGGACCCGTCGCGCCGGGGCGGAACTCTCCGGCCAGCAGTGTGCCCGAGGAGGTGAGCCTGTCGAGCACGCCGCGAACGACCGCCACGCCGAGTCCGAACCGCTCGGCGACCGCCTCGACCGAGAAAGGGCCGTGGGTGCGCGCGTAGCGGCGGATCAGCTCACCCAGCGGGTCGCCCACGTCGCCGAGGAAGGCCGACGGCACGCCGGGTGGAGGCGGGACTCCGAGGCCGTCGCGGAGCCGGGCCACGTCCTCGACCCCGGCCCACCAGCTGCGACCGGAGTGCTCCACCGGCACGATCCGCCACGTCCGAGCCAACTCGTCGAGCCAGCCCGGGACGGCGCCGGGCTCGGCGGAACGTTCGGCGATCTCGTCGACGGTGAGCGGGCCGAGCAGCCGGAGCAGGTCGACCACCGCCTCGGCGTCGCGTGCCGCGCGCTCGGGCTCGAGGTGCTGAAGGCGTCGCTCGATCGAGTCGAGGACCTCCACGTCGAGCAGTTCGCGCAGCTCGACGCGGCCCAGCAGCTGACCGAGCAGGCCGGGATCGATGCTCAGTGCGGCGGCCCGCTTCTCGGCGAGCGGGGAGTCACCCTCGTAGAGGAAGGCGCCGACGTAGTCGAAGAGCAGCGACTGCGCGAACGGCGAGGCGCCGGGCGTATCCACCTCGACGATCCGCACGCTGCGCGACTCGATCTCCCCCAGCAGCCGCTCGAGCGCGGGCACGTCGTAGACGTCCTGGAGGCACTCGCGCACCGCCTCGAGGATCATCGGAAAGTCCGGATACCTCCGCGCGACGTCGAGCAACTGCGCGGACTTCTGCCGCTGCTGCCACAGCGGGGCCCGCCGGCCCGGATCCAGCCGGGGGAACAGCAGGGCGCGTGCGGAACACTCGCGGAAGCGTGAGGCGAACAGCGCCGACCCGCCCACATGCCGGGTCACCAGATCGACCGCCTCCTCCGCAGAGATCGCGAACGTCTCAGCCCCCGGGCGCGCGCCCCCCTCGCCGTCGTCACCCGTATCGGGGACCCGGAGGATGATGCCGTCGTCGGACACCACCGGCACCGCGTCGAAGCCGTGCGCGGCGGCCAGCCGGGCGCGCACGGCCTCCGCCCACGGCCAGTGCACCCGCGCGCCGAACGGCGAGTGCAGCACGATCCGCCAGTCCCCCACCTCGTCGCGGAACCGCTCCACGACCAGGGTCGTGTCGCTGGGCACGTGGCCGGTCGCCTCGCGCTGATCGGTCAGGTACCGCCGGAGGTTGGCGGCGGCGTAGGTGTCGAGGCCGGCGGCGTCCAGGCGCGCGGTGACCTCCGCCTCCGACCCGGACGACACCTCGCGCAGGAACCCGCCGAGCGCGCGGCCGAGTTCAGCGGGGCGGCCCTGGTCGTCGCCCAGCCAGAACGGCAGCCGGCCGGTCCCGCCGGGCGCGGGCGAGACGAGGACGCGGTCGTGGGTGATCTCCTCGACGCGCCAGCTGGAGGCCCCGAGCGCGAAGACGTCACCGACCCGCGATTCGTAGACCATCTCCTCGTCCAGCTCGCCGACGCGGGCGGCCTTCTCCCCCACCATGAACACGCCGAACAGGCCGCGGTCCGGGATGGTGCCGCCGGAGGTGACGGCCAGTCGCTGGGCGCCGGGGCGGCCGGTGAGGGTGCCGGCGTCGCGGTCCCACACCAGGCGTGGCTTGAGCTCGGCGAAGTCCGCGGACGGGTACTTGCCGGCGAGCATGTCGAGGGTGGCCTCGAACGCGGACCGCGGCAGACCGGCGTACGGGGCGGTGCGCCGGACGGCCGAGAACCACTCCTCCACGTCGATCGGCTCGAGTGCGCACGCGGCCACGGTCTGCTGCGCCAGCACGTCGAGCGGGTTGGCGATCACCGTGAGTTCCTCGATCGCGCCGGCGAGCATCCGCTCCACCGTGACCGCGCTGTGCACGAGGTCAGCGCGGTGCTTGGGGTAGACGACGGCCCGCGACACCTCGCCGACCTGGTGTCCCGCGCGCCCCACGCGCTGCAGCCCCGAGGCCACCGACGGCGGGGACTCGACCTGCACGACCAGATCCACCGCGCCCATGTCGATGCCCAGCTCGAGCGAGGAGGTCGCCACCACCGCGCGGAGCCGGCCGGACTTGAGCGCGTCCTCGATGATCGCCCGGCGTTCCTTGGACACCGACCCGTGGTGGGCCATGGCCAGTTCCGGCGGCGCCCCGCGCGAGACCTCTGACGGCACCATGAGCTGCGCGGGCGGCCGGGCGGGGGGCTCGGGGAGCGAGCCCGGGTCGGTGTCCTCGGCATAGATCTCGTTGAGCCTCGCGGTGAGCCGCTCGGCCAGGCGCCGGGAGTTGACGAACACGATCGTCGAGCGGTGGGCGGTCACGAGGTCCACGACCTGACGCTCCACGTGCGGCCAGATGGAGCCCTGACCCGGGGTGCCGGGCGGCGCGGTGACCTCCGGGGCCGACGAGGACAGGTCCGCCATGTCCTCGACCGGCACGCGCACCGAGAGCTCGAAGCCCTTGTCCGACCCCGGCGCCACGATCGTGGTGGGACGCTCCCCCGCGAGGAAGCGGGCGACCTCGCTGTGCGGCCGCACCGTCGCCGACAGCCCCACCCGCTGCGCGGGCGTGTCGAGCAGCTCGTCGAGCCGCTCGAGGCTGAGAGCGAGATGCGCGCCGCGCTTGCTGCCGGCGACCGCGTGGATCTCGTCGATGATCACCGTGTCCACCGTGGCGAGGGTCTCCCGCGCGGCGGAGGTGAGGAGCAGGAACAGCGACTCCGGCGTGGTCACGAGGATGTGCGGTGGCCGGGCGCGCTGGCGGCGACGCTCGTCAGGCGGGGTGTCACCGGTGCGGATCCCGACGGTGACGTCCGGCGTCGGTACCCCCATCGACGCGGCCTCACGGGCGATCCCCGCGAGCGGCGCGCGCAAATTGCGCTCGACGTCCACCGCGAGGGCCTTGAGCGGCGAGACGTAGAGGACGCGGGTGCCGGGCCCGGGGTCCGGCGCGCCGCCCCGGTCACCCAGGAGCAACCCGTCGAGCGCGGCGAGGAACGCCGACAGGGTCTTGCCGGAGCCGGTAGGGGCCACGACGAGGGTGTGCGATCCGCCGGCGAGCGCGGTCCACGCCCCTTCCTGGGCCGCTGTGGGCGCGTCGAACGCGCCTCGGAACCAGGAGGCGGTGGCCGGGTGGAACCGGTCCAGGGCGGCGGGCATGAAGTCATGATGGCCTACGACTACGACAGAGCGGCCTACGACAGCGCGGCCTACGACACAGGCCGCCACGCGCCGCCTGCTCCGTAGAGTGAGGGCATGCGCGAACTCAGCGACCACGACCTGGCCTACCACCTCGCCACGGGCATCGGGGACATCGTCCGGGGCACCCGGGCCGGCGGGTTGCTGCACGGGCGGTCGCTCGCGCGGGTCGCCAACGAGGTCGCCCAGAGCTGGACCGACGAGGTGCTCGCGGTGCACCGGCCGGACGACGGCACCCTCTCGGAGGGCGTCTCCGACGACCTGAGCCGCCTGGACAAGGCGCGCGTGTGGATCATCGATGTGATCGACGGGACCAAGGAGTTCTCGACCGGCCGCTCGGACTGGTCGGTGCACGTGGCGCTCGTGGTGGACGGCCGGCCCGCCCTCGCCTCGGTGGGCCTGCCCGACGCGGGCAGGGTGTTCCGGTCGGACCAGGTCGACCACGTCGACGGGCCGTTCTCCGGCACCATGGTGATCAGCCGCAACAACCCGCCGGCCGGCGTGCACGAGATCGCCGACGAGCTCGGGCTACGCGTGCGTCCGATGGGCTCCGCCGGGGCCAAGATGCTCTCGGTACTGCTCGGCGACGCCGACGTCTATCTCCACGCCGGCGGGCAGTACGAGTGGGATCAGGCCGCGCCGGTCGCGGTGGCGCTGGCGTCCGGGTTGCACGCGTCCCGGCCCGACGGCTCGCCGATCGAGTTCAACAAGTCCGACGCCCACTCCCCGGACATCCTCGTCTGCCGGCCAGATCTCACGGAGAAGGTGCTCGCCGCCACGGCGGGCTGGTCGGTGTGACGGAATGGGTCGCTGAGAGCCCCAGTGGGTCGGCCCCCGGATTTTCAGTAGACTCCGCCTCATGACCGTCCCCACCCCGTACGAGGATCTGCTCCGGCTCGTCCTGGAAGAGGGCACCCCGAAGGCGGATCGCACGGGAACGGGCACGCGCAGCCTGTTCGGTCACCAGATCAGGTACGACCTCGCCGCCGGCTTCCCCCTTCTCACGACCAAGCGGGTCCACTTCAAGTCGGTCGCCTACGAGCTGCTGTGGTTCCTGCGCGGCGACTCGAACGTGCGATGGCTGCAGGACCACGGCGTGAGCATCTGGGACGAGTGGGCGGACCAGGCCGGCGAGCTCGGCCCCGTCTACGGCGTCCAGTGGCGGTCGTGGCCCACCCCGGACGGCCGGCACATCGACCAGATCGCGGCGGCCGTGGACCTGCTGCGTACGGACCCGGACTCGCGGCGCAACATCGTCAGCGCGTGGAACGTCAGCGAACTCTCGCAGATGGTGCTGCCACCGTGTCACCTGCTGTTCCAGTTCTACGTGGCCGACGGCAAGCTCAGCTGCCAGCTCTACCAGCGCAGCGCCGACCTCTTCCTGGGCGTGCCGTTCAACATCGCCTCCTACTCCCTGCTCACGCACATGGTCGCGCAGCAGGTAGGCCTCGAGGTGGGCGAGTTCATCTGGACCGGCGGGGACTGCCACATCTACGACAACCATGTCGAGCAGGTGCGCACCCAGCTGGAGCGTGAGCCGTACCCGTACCCGGAGCTACGGCTACGGAAGGCGGAGTCGATCTTCGACTACCGTTTCGAGGACTTCGAGGTCGTCGGTTACGAGCACCACCCGGGCATCAAGGCCCCGGTCGCGGTCTGAGCCGGCGCCGTGGCGGTGCGGATGGTGTGGGCGCAGGCCCGCGGCGGGGTGATCGGTGACGGCCGGGATATGCCGTGGCATATCCCCGAGGACCTGGCCTTCTTCAAGCAGGCCACCGTCGGCCGCCCCGTGGTGATGGGCCGCGCGACGTGGGACTCTCTGCCGGAGCGCTTCCGCCCTCTGCCGGGACGCCGCAACATCGTGTGCACGCGGGACCCCGGGTGGGCGGCCGACGGCGCCGAGCGCGCCGGGTCGGTGGACGCCGCGTTGGCCTCGGCGGGCCGCGACGCGGTCGTGATGGGCGGCGGTCAGGTCTACGCCGCCGCGCTGCCCGCGGCCGACGAGTGCCTGGTGACCGAGATCGACGCCGACGCGCCCGGGACCGTGCTGGCGCCCACGTTGGACGCGGCGTGGGAGCGGGTGGAGGTCGGCGAGTGGATCACCGATCCACGGAGCCGCGTCGACGGGTACGACGACGAGGTGCGGCACCGGCACACCGTGTGGCGTCGCCGGGAGCGCTAGAACCACTTCCAGGTCTTGGGGATCTTCTCCCCCGCGGCGAGGATCTTGATCTTGGCGTTGGCCATGAAGCCGTTGATCTCGATGTCCAGATGCGGGCCGCCGTGGACCTCGTAGCGCCCCTCGTCGATCTTGAGATCGGTCATCGTCCGGTTCCCGGTGATCGTGACCGAGACGCCCGGCGGGAGCAGCACCCGGGCGTTGGCGGCCCACAGGTCCAGCTGGAGGTGGGTGCGGGGGCGGTCGACGACGGCCTCGCGGGCGTCGAGGTAGATCTCCCCCATCCACGAGGTGAGCCGGTAGTCGTCCGGCAGCATCCATCTCCCCTCGCGCTTGAGGGTGTCAAAGATCGAGGTGGTCTTCTGGCCCTCGTCCACGACGATGGCGGCGCCGGGGCGGGGGGCCGGCGGGCCCGGGCGGTGCGCGGCGGGCGGGGCGGCCGGGTCGGACCCGGCGGGCAGTCCGCTCAGCGCCACCTCGAGTTCGGCGGGGCAGGTGGCCGCCCAGATCTGGGCGGCGCGGTCGGAGAACTCGGCGAGCGAGAGCTCACCGCGCCCCACCATCGCCTCCAGTCGCCGTTGGGCCAGTGCTCTGGGGTCGTTGTCCTGCTCCGGATCCATGGCCTCAGATTACCCAGCGACCGGGTGCCTGTTGGGAGGGCCCGGAACGCCAGACCCCGCGGGGTCGGTGTAGGTCCGGGTCGTGGGCCGCCGCGGTCAGTCCTCGTGCACGATGATGCCGCGCACCATGCCCTCGCCGCCCGCCTCCATCATCTCGTAGCCCTCGTTGACCTGGTCGAGGGTGAAGCGGTGGGTGACGAGCTCGTCGAGCTTGAGCTGCTTCTCGTCCCACAGACGCAGGATGTTGGGGATGTCGTGGAACGCGTTGGCCGACCCGAAGAGCGACCCCTTGATGACCTTCTCGTACTGGGAGACGAACAGTCCGGTGAGGGTGATCGACTGGTTGTCGAGGCCGCCCATCGAGGTGAGCACCACGACACCGCGCTTGCCGACCATGTCGACGGCGTCGGCGGTGACCTTGGCGTCGGCCACGCCGATCGTGATGATGGCCTTCTCCGCCATGAGGCCCCAGGTCAACCCGGGCAGCTCTGCCTTGGCCTGCTCGACGTCCGTGTAGACGTGGGTGGCACCGAACTCTCTGGCCTTGGCGAGCTTGGTCTCGTCGGTGTCGATCGCGAGGATGAAGCGGGCGCCGGCGTGCCTGGCGCCCTGGATCGCGTTGATGCCGATGCCACCGATGCCGAAGACCACGACGGTGTCTCCGGCCTTGACGTCGGCGGAGTAGACCGCCGAGCCCCACCCCGTGGTGACACCGCAGCCGACGAGCGCGGCGACCTCGAAGGGGATCCAGTCCTGGATCTTGACCACCGAGTTCATGTTGGCGACGGTGTACTGGGAGAACGTTCCGAGCGTGCACATGGCGCCGGCGGTCTCGCCATTGTCCAGGGCGAAGGGGTACCGGCCGTCGGCCATGACGCCGAAGGTGCCGTTCAGGCCGCCGTCGCAGAGGTTGGACATGCCACGGGCACACGCCGGGCACTTGCCGCACGCGGGGATGAACGAGCCCACCACGTGGTCACCGGGCTGGACGTGGGTGACCCCCTCACCGACGGCCTCGACCACGCCCGCACCCTCGTGCCCCAGGACGATCGGGAGCCGACCGGGCAGGTCCCCGGTCCGCATGTGCAGGTCCGAGTGGCACAGGCCGGCGACCTTCCACTTGACCAGCACCTCACCGAAGTGGGGTCCGTCGAGCTCGGCCTCGACGATCTCGAACGGCTTGCCGAGCTCACGGGCGATTACGGCCTTGGTCTTCACTGCGACTCCCTCCGGGCGCGACGGTGGTAATCACCGTCACTGGAACGTGTTCTCGTCACACTAACCCCGGTTCTGACATCTGTGGGGTGGCTACAAGAACGTGTTCTCCCCCCGGAGGGAGCGCGGTGCGGACCAGAGGTCCCGGATCCGCGCGCGGGGATTCAGGCCTGGGCGTCGCCCTGCTGGGCCTGCGCCTCCTCGACGGCCTTGCGGACCTCGTCCATGTCGAGTCCCTTGATCTGCTCGACCAGGTCGTCCAGGGCCTGCTCCGGGATCGCACCCGAGTGACGGAAGACGGCGATGCCCTCACGGAACGCCATCAGCGTCGGGATCGACTGGATCTGCAGCATCGCACCGAGCTGCTGCTCGGCGTCGGTGTCGACCTTCGCGAAGGTCACCTCGGGGTGCTTGCCCGACACCTTCTCGTAGACCGGGCCGAAGGCCTTGCACGGGCCACACCACTCGGCCCAGAAGTCCACCAGGACGATGTCGTTCTCGGTGACGGTCTTCTCGAACTCGGCGGTCGTGATGTCGACGGTGCTCATACGAATGCCCTCCTTGCGCGTACGGGGCGACTCTCGACCCGTCTGCTTGTCGCCAGCCTACGGATCGCGCGGGCCGGCGACGAGATTCCCCGGCCACCGATACCCGGACGGGTATCGACGACCGCTCATCCAGGGCAACGTACACGGAGTGGGGTTATTCCCCGGACGCCCCCGCGCCGCGGCTCGTCGGGGACTCAGCGGAGGGGCGGCGAATCGAGCACCTCGGCCAGGAACCACTCGAGCTGGTCGAGGAAGACGGCGTTGTCGTCGCCGGCGACCATGTGACCGGCGTCGGCGACCTCCGTGGTGTGGGCGTGCGGGAGCAGCTCGAGCAGATGCTGCACGGAGTCGTCGCTGACGATGTCCGAGGCCGACCCGCGGATGAGCAGGGTGGGCTGGGTGATCCTCGGGACGAGCTCCTCGAAGAAGGCGTTGCCGATCTCGGCGTTGTCGGCGGAGGCCCCGCCGGCGAACTGCGGGTCCCAGTGCCAGTGCCAGCGCCCGTCCTCGCGCAGCCGCAGGTTCTTGCGCAGTCCCTCGGGGTTCGGGGGCCGCTTGCGGTGGGGCTGGTAGGCGGCGATCGCGTCGGCGGCCTCCTCGAGACTCGCGAACCCGTCGAACCCGGACCGCATGAACTCCCCCACCCTCTCGACGCCCGCGGCCTCGAGCCTGGGGGTGACGTCGACCAGGACGAGCGCGCGGGCGACGTCCTTGCCGGTGCCCAGCGAGAGCATCGCGGTCATCCCGCCGAGCGACGCACCGACGACGACCGGACGCCGCTCGGGGAACCGCTCTGCGACGATCGCCTCGAGATCGGCGGCGAGGCGATGGATGTCGTAGTCACCCTCCGGGTCCCAGTCGCTGTCCCCGTGTCCGCGCGCATCCATCGCGGTGACGCGGTAACCCTCGGCGGCCAGGCGGCGGGAGGCCCGGCTCCAGGCGTGGCGGGTCTGCGCACCGCCGTGGAGCATGAGGATCTCGTCGACGGGCTCGGTGGGCCGGCCGTCCGGTCCGTGCGGCTCCCAGACCTCGCCGACCAGCCGGACGCCGTCCTCGCGCTCGACCGCGAACTGCTGTGGCTCGACGGTGGTCTCAGTACTCGGCATGCGCGCCTCCCGGGCCGCCGCCCACCCTCTCGGTGGAACGTGTTCTATCTGTGTTCTACCACGCCCGCTCGGCGACCATCCGCGCGGCGAGGTCCTCGGCCACCGCCAGGACGGTGTAATACGGACCGCATAGCGGCAGCGACGGCAGGACCGACGCGTCGGCCACCCGCACTCCCTCCACCCCGAGCACCCGACCGGAGTCGTCGAGCACCTCCCCGACCCGCGCCGCGCCCGACAGGTGGTGGGAGGTCGAGCGGGTGACGGTGCCGTCGATGCCCAGGCGTTCCGCCACGAACGCCGTCGCCTCGGCCAGCGCCGTCGCGTCGCCCGGGTCGTCCGGGAGGTCCACGCTCCCGTCGGCGTGCACCCGCCCCCGTCCGAGGGGGTTCATCAGTGCCACCCCGATACGGTGCGGCACCTCGCCGAGGCCGGGGATCGCGCGGTGCATCGGGACCGCGTAGGGGCGCACCTCGATCTCCGGCACCCACCCGCGCTCCCGCACAGGGAGGTCGAGCCGCACCACGTGGGAGAGCAGGGGCGGCAGCCCGCCGGCCGCGTCAGCCCCCGTGCCGAGCCCGGCACCGGCCCCGGCGGCCGGGTCCGCGGGGACGTCCAGCAGGAGCTCGGGATGCTCCTGCACCCCGTGGCCGACCGGGTGGCCGCCGGCCCCGTCGATACCGGAGCCCAGAAGGAGAACGGTCGTCCCGATCGTCCCCGCGCACAGCACCACCTGGCGGGCGGCGATCGCCTCGTCGTCGTCGAGGACCACGCCCACACACCGCCGGGCGCCTCCCGTTCCGCCGACGGCCCCGCCCGCCCACGACAGTTCACGTACCGCGGCACCGGTGCGTACCCGCACGCCAGCGCCGGCGGGGTCCCACGCGTCGAACGCCGTCACCCTCCGCCCGTCGCTGCGCGCCTGCGGGACGGCCGCTACGCGTCCGGGGAACGCGGCGGCGACCCACGCGGCGACCGGCCCCATCGGCGCCAGGCGGGGGCGCAGGCGCTCGGCCGCCCGCGCCAACCCCACCGCGTAGCGCCGGGGCCAGCCCTGTCCCCACGCCTCGAGATCCGCCGGCCGGGCCGGCGCGCAGTACCCCCCGTTCACCGCGCCCGACCCGCCGACCGCCCGGCCGCGGGGCAGCTCAAGGGCCGTGTCCCCGAGCGTGGCGGGGTGGCGTGCGACCACGCGGGAGCCGGGGCCGATGTCGAGCAGGCCCGCGAGCGGGGTGGCGGCGGCCGTACCGGCCTCGAGCAACAGGACGTCCGCGCCGGCGTCGGCGAGCCGCCGGGCCACCACACACCCGGCGGCGCCCGCACCGACCACCACGACATCGGCGTCCCCGCCCGGGCCGCCGGTCATCGCGTGAGTTCCGGGCGCAGGGCGGCCGGGGAGCGCTCCGTCACCGCAGAGCGCCAGACCCCCGCGCCGTAGGCCAGGTCGTCCAGGCGGTGCAGCAGGACGTGCCCGACCGGCTCGTCGGCCGGCCATCGGCCCGGTTCCCGCGCGCTCCACCAGTGCCACAGCCCCTCCGCGGCGGCCGCGACCGCGAGGCGCCGGCGCAGCGCCCGCGCGATCCGGCCCCGCGACCCGGCGGTGAGCGCCAGCGCGGTCGCGGTGACCGGCCCATACGGGCGTAGTAACGCCTCCGGCAGCTGCCTGATCGAGGCCCCGGCGCCGCGGGCGACGAGCTCGGCGGCCGCGCGTCCGTCGCCGGTCAGCGCGCGCGTCCGCCACCACGCCCTGGCCACCGCGCCGAGCGCGACCACCGTGCCGAGCGGGCTCGCGCTCCATACCCCGACCGCCACGGCCAGCGACCACGGCGCGGCGACGGCGGGCGCGACGTCGGCGCCGTGCCGCGCTGCCAGAGGTGCGGCTCCACGTCCGTAGTAGGCGCGGCGGGTCAGCAGGGCGCGAAACCCGGTGCGGTGGCGGTGGGCGACGCGGGCGGCGGGCTCGTAGCGGATCCGGCCCCCGGCGTCGTCGATGCGCCAGCACAGGTCCACGTCCTCCGCGACGTGCATGCGGTCGTCGAACGGCCCCTCGCCCCCTCCTGCGGGGACCCGGGGCAGCCGGTCGGGGCGGACCGCGAGCGCCGCGCTGGGCACGTACGCCACGCGCGTTCGCGGCCTCACCCGCGCCGGTTCGGGCCCCATGTCCAGCGCCGAACGCGCCGTCTCGTAGCCGCGCACCCAGAACCGGCCGGGCTCGGCGGCGACGACGCGCGGCGCGACCGCCGCGACCAGCGGATCGTCGAGTCGGGCCAAAAGGATGTCGAGCCAGCCCGGCAGCGGGAGGACGTCGGCGTCGAGGTACACCACCACCTCGGCGCCGGAAGCGACCGCCGCGGACGTGCCGGCGTTGCGCGCGGCCGCCGGGCCGCGGGAGCGGTCGTGGCGCAGGACGGTGACGGGCGGGGTGGTGGCCGGCGCAGCAGTGAGGGGCACCGCCAGCGGCGGGTCGGAGCCGTCGTCGACGACGACGAGGTGGGCGCCGCGCGCGAGTTCGGGGGCGAGGGCCCGCGCGAGGGCGGCGACCCCGTCCGCGTCGTCACGGACGGGGACCACTACGGCGACGCCGTCCAGCGGGCGGTCCGCGGACACCGGGCCGGCGGGATGGGCCATCCCGCGATCGGTGAGAGCGCGGGCGAGCGCGGCCCCCGCGGGCGTGTCCGTCGCGACGGCCCGACCGCCGTCCAGGAGGCCCGCCACCGACGGCGCGGGCGTGATGAGCGTGACCGGGTCGCCGCCCAGGACCCGCACGACGCCGCCGCGGCGCAGGATCCGCGTCCGGCGGTCGAGCAGCACGTGCGGGCGGTCGGTGGCGGGCGGGGTGGGTGCGGCGGGCGGGGCAGGTGGCGGCGCGCGGTGTCCGGCTGGTCTCATCGGAGCATCCCGTCGTCGCCCGGGCGCCACCCGTCGAGCCGTGCGCGGGCGTCCGCCACCAGCGAACCCCACAGCCGCTCGCCGTACGCGGCCGTGGCGGTGGTGGGGTCCCCCAGGACGCCGGACGGGCTCACGGCGGCGACCCCGCCGTCGCGCATGGCGGGGAGGATCTGTGGCAGCGGCCGGACGCAGCCGCGGGCCGCGAGATCGACGCGCACTAGGTCCGGGTGCAGGTGCAGTATGAGCGAGGTCTCGGCGTGCCCGGCGTGGGTGTCGCGGGCGTCCTCGGCGGTGCGGCAGGACAGCCACGCGGCGTCGCGGCCCTCGTGCCGCAATCGCGGGACCGCGCGGCGGAGGGCGTCGACGTTGCCGCCGTGACCGTTGACCACGAGCAGTCGGTCCGCCCACGAGGACACGGACCTGCCGAGCTCGAGCAGCACCTCGGCGAGCGCCGCGGTCCCGATCGAGACGGTCCCCGCGAACGACTGGTGCTCCCCGCTCGAGCCGTAGGCCAGGGCGGGGAGCACGCGGACGGTGTCGCCGGTCGCCGCGTGGGCCGTGGCACCGGTCGCCGCGTCGGCGACGGCGCGGGCCGCGGCCTCCGCGAGGAGGGTGTCGGTCTCCGGCGGCAGGTGAGGACCGTGCTGCTCGGTGGCCCCGAGTGGCAGCACGGCCAGTACGCCGCCGCCCGGCCGTCCGTCCGCGCCGGTCGCGCCCGTCATGTCGGGTCAGACCTTGATCGCGCCCATGTCGACGGTGAAGGTCGAGGCGGTGATCGTGCGCGAGGCGTCCGACGCGAGGAACATCACGGAGTCCGAGATGTCGTCGGTGCTGGCCATGCCCATGCCCAGGATCGGGGTGAAGTGCGGCAGGAACTGCGGCATGTTGTTGAACACCTCGAGCGCGTCGGGGTCCTCGGCACCCATCGGCGTCTGCACGCCGTACGGGTGGATCGTGTTGACCCGGATACCGTGCTCACCGAGCTCCTTCGCGGCGGTCTGCGCGAGGCCCACCACGCCGTACTTCGAGGCCGAATACGGGGACTGCACCGGCATGGCCTTGAGGCCCGCCACCGAGCTGACCAGGATGATCGAGCCGCCGTTGCCCGCGTCGAGCATGTGCGGGATCGTGGCCCTGAGGGTCTTCCAGTACCCGGTGAGGTTGATGTCGATGGTGTCCTGCCACTGCTGCTCGTCGAGCTCCCAGACCTTGCCCCAGTTGCAGATGCCCGCGTTGGCGATCACCACGTCCAGGCGGCCACCGAAGCGCTCCAAGCCGCGGGCCACGAGGGCCTGCTGGAACGCCAGGTCGCGGACGTCACCGACCTCGGCGAGGATCTCCCCTCCCTCGGCCTCCACGCGCTCGATGGTGGTGGCCAGGTCGTCCTCGGTGGCGGCCCGGTACTTCACGTACTCGGACGGCGAGTCACACAGGTCCAGGCCGATGATCCTGGCGCCCTCGCGCGCGAAGCGGATCGCGTGCTTGCGGCCCTGGCCGCGGGCCACACCGGTGATGTAGACGACCTTGCCGTCGAAATCTCCCATTACAGGGGGTGTCCTTCTCTTCCGTGGTGGTGGGTCAGACGCCGAGACGGCGCATGAAGTCGTCGGGGATGACGTAGTCGTCGCGGTTCAGCTCGGAGATCGAGGACTTGCTCAGCCCGATGAGGCTCGAGTCGAGTCCGGAACGCATGATGTCGAGGACGTTCTCCACTCCCGCCTGGCCGTTGGCCCCGAGCCCCCACAGGTACGCGCGACCGATCATCACGGCCCGGGCACCGAGCGCGAGTGCCTTGGCCACGTCCGAACCGCGACGGATGCCGCCGTCGAGCAGGACCTCTACCTGATCGCCCACCTCGTCGGCGATCGGCGCGAGGCACCGGATGGACGCCGGGGTGGCGTCGAGGTTGTTGCCGCCGTGGTTGGAGACGGAGATCGCGGTGACCCCGGCGTCGACGGCCCGCTTGGCGTCGTCGACCCGGATGATGCCCTTGAGCATGACCGGTCCGTCGTAGTTCTCCACGACCCAGGCGATGTCCTCCCACGTGGCCGGCGGGGTGCCCATCCACTCGCCGTAGGCACCGAAGAACGTCGGGCCCATCTCGCCCTTGCCCACCAGGTTGGGGGTCGTCAGATCGGGGAACCGCTTGTTGACCACCACGTCGCGGGCCCACTCGGCGGCCCAGCGGGGACGCACGGCGATCTGCGGGGCGAGGGTGATCATGGCCCTGGCATCGAGCTTCTCCGGGATGGCCGGGCTGCCCCAGTCACGGCCCATCGAGAACGACCAGTCGGTGGTGAGGATGACCCCCGCCGCCCCGGCGGCCTTGGCGCGCTCCAGCCGCTCCAGCACCTTCTCCTTGCCGCCGAGCCAGTACACCTGGAAGAAGGTCTGCGGGTTGGCCGCGATGACCTCCTCGATCGGCTTGGACGCGAACGAGCTCAGTCCCATCGCGGTGCCGCGGGCGGCCGCGGCACGGGCCACATCCACCTCGCCGTCCGGCGTGACGGCCTGGACACCGGTCGGCGAGATCATCACCGGCAGGCTGATGGGCTGGCCCATCACCGTGGTGGCCATGTCACGGTCCTGCTTGGCGCCGATCACGTGGGGCTTGGGCTCGAGCTCGGTGAAGGCGTCCATGTTGTCGCGGATGGTCACCCCCGCCTCGCTGCCGCCGACGAGCGCCATGTACACGCTCTTGGGCAGCTTCTTCTTCGCGCGGCGCTGGGCCTCCGCGACAGACTCGAACCACGGGTTCTGGCGCCAGGGGTTGGCCTCGGCGATCTTCGACAGGCGGGACACGGTGGTGGCTGCTCCTTCTAGGGGGTTGGTCCGGGCCAGCGGGGTTCGTCCGGGCGGGCCGGCTCAGATCGGGGACTCGTCGCACAGGCTGGTGGGCCTGCGCGGCGGTGTCGTGACGAGGGTCAGCGGCACCGGGCCGGTGGGCTGCTTACGCGCCGCGAGCCCCATGGGCCGCGTGTGGTCCTGCGAGGGGTCGGGGATGCTGCGCTCAGCCGCGAGCAATCCCTCTCCGTAACCCTGGACGCACTCGGGGTCCGGGCCGTCCATCGGCAGCCCGGTGAAGAACTTGGCCGCCATGCAGCCACCCCGGCAACTGTCGTAGAAGTCGCAGGACGCACACGCCCCGGCCGACTGCGGCTCGCGCAGCTCACGGAACAACTCCGAGGTCTGCCACACCGTCTCGAGCCCGCCGTCGGCGACGACGTTGCCGGCGAGGAACTCCTCGTGGATGGCGAACGGACAGGCGTAGACGTCGCCGATCGGGTCGATCAGGCACACCACACGGCCGGCGCCGCACAGGTTGAGCCCGGGTAGCGAGCCCTGCGCCTGTCCTTCACCGAAGGGGGTCAGGTGGAAGAAGCTGTCGCCGGTAAGCACATCGGAGCCGTTCGCGACCAGCCAGTCGTACAGGTCCTTCTGCTGCTCGGGCAGGGGATGCAGGTCGTCCCACACGTCGGCGCCGCGGCCCGACGGACGCAGGCGCGTGATGCGCAGGGTCGCGTCGTACTTGTCGGCCAGCGCCTTGAACTCGTCCAGCTGGGTGACGTTCTCGCGCGTCACCACCACCGAGATCTTGGCGTCGGTGAAGCCGGCGTCCTTGAGGTTCTGCAGCGCACGGCAGGCCATGTCGAAGGACCCCGGGCCGCGGACCGCGTCGTTGACCTCCGCGGTCGCACCGTCGATGGAGATCTGGACGTCCACGTAGTCGCTCGCGGCCAGGCGCCTGGCGACCTTCTCGTCGATACGGACACCGTTGGTGGAGAACTTCACGCCCACCTGGTGGCTGGTGGCGTAGTCGACCAGCTCCCAGAAATCGGAGCGGACCGTCGGCTCGCCTCCGCCGATGTTGACGTAGAAGACCTGCATCTTCTGCAGCTCGTCGATGATCGACTTGCACTGCTCGGTGCTGAGCTCGCGCGGGTCACGGCGACCGGAGGAGCTCAGGCAGTGCACGCAGGCGAGGTTGCAGGCGTAGGTGAGTTCCCAGGTCAGGCAGATCGGCGCGTCGAGCCCACGCTCGAACTGGTCGACGAGGCGGCCGACGGGCGCCGGGGCGGGACGGTCGAGCATGCTGGTCATGAGGTCTCCTCGATCATGCGCGAGGCGGCGAGCTGGCCGAGCGCGTGCAGGTACAGCCGCGCTGTCGCCGGATCATCGATCGACACCCCGGCGGCGGCACAGGCGGCGCGCGCGGTGGGGTGGTCGGCGAGGGTGCTGACCACCTCGACGATGGTCGGCGACTTGAGGAAGCTGAGCTTGCGGGTGTGGAAGTGGTAGAGCAGTGCCCCGAACGGCTCGGGCCGGAGCGCCACGCCGGGGTGCAGGCGCCAGCCGGCGTCGAGGTCGAATTCCGCCGGGGCGGCTGACTGCTCGGCGTCGGCCGGCGCTGCTGCGGAGGTCATCTCAGTAGACCCCACACATGCCGTCGATGGAGACCTCCTCGATGAGGGCCTCCTCCAGCACGACCTCGGTGTTCTGCGTGTTCTCCATGACGTGTCCTTTCGTCTGGCACTCCAGCGACATCCCACCGGTTTCCGGTGAGATCTGCATCATATTGGCACTTAGTGCCAGTGGCAAGAGTCACTCATCTAGGCTCTCGTGTCATGGGAATGCCGGAAATGCCCGGAACCGAGACACGGCCCCCGGGACGTCGGCCGTCGACCACGCGCGCCTCCATCGTCGACGTGGCCCTCGACCTGTTCGCCCGGCAGGGCTACGACGCGACCAGCGTCGACCAGATCGCCGAGGCCGCGCACATCTCCCGCCGCACCCTGTTCCGCTACTTCCCCGGCAAGGCCGCCATCGCCTGGGGCGAGTTCGACGAGCAGATCGACCTCATGCTGGGGTACCTGGACGGCGTCCCAGAGAACACGCCGCTGCGCGACGCGCTGGCGGACGCCCTCATCGCGTTCAACACGTTCCCGCGCGAGCAAACGGAAGCGCACCGACTACGGATGCGCCTCCTGCTCGGCGTGGACGAACTGCAGGCGCACTCGACCCTCGTGTACGCCGACTGGCGCCGGGCCGTGGCCGGGTTCGTCGCCGCCAGGCTCGGCCAGACGGTGGACGATCTCGTGCCCGCCGCGACCGCGCACGCCGCGCTGGGGATCGCACTGTCCGCCTACCGCCTGTGGGTGGCCGAGCCCGGAGCCGACCAGGATCGCCTCCACGAGCTCCTGCGTCACGGGACGCAGATCCTCGCCCGAGAGGACGCGTTCGAGCCCGGTGGGCGACCGCGCTGAACTTACCGGCGGGTAACCTCGTCGTCGTGACCCACTCCGACACCTCCCCCACCCACCACACCGACACCTCCACCTACCGGCTGTGGAAGACCGCCACCCGGCTCCCGTTCGGCTCCCGCCTGTTCAGCGCGGCGGTGAGCCTCAAGGCCCCGTACTTCCGCACCGCGTACCCGCACGTCGTCGAACTCCGACCGGGCCGCTGCGTCGTCCGCGGACCCGGCTGGTGGGGCAACCGCAACCACATCGGCACCTTCCACGTGATCGCGGCGTGCAACCTCGCCGAGATGGCCATGGGCATGCTCGCCGAGGCCACGGTTCCCGCCACCCACCGATGGATCCCCGTGGGCATGAACGTGCGCTACCCCGCCAAGTCGACGGGCGGGATGACCGTCACGGCCGAGTGGACCGAGCTGCCCGACTTCGCGTCGATCACCACCGGGCAGGACGTCGAGGTGCCCCTGCGGTTCGTCGACGACGCGGGGGTCGAGCCCATCACCGGCTCGATCACCATCCGCGTCTCGCCCAGGAAGAAGCGCTGAGACGGTACCGGCTCTCCCGTCGGCGGGCTCGTCGGCGGGCTGACCGGCGCGCTAATCGCGGGTGCGGGCGTCGAAGGCCTTGATCGCTATCGGGGCGATCACCACCGTCAGGCCGACGATCCACAGCAGTGACGCCAGCACCGGGTGCTGCAGCGGGAGGGCGGCGTCCGGGCCGACGGCCGGGGCGTTGCCCCAGAGTTCCCGCATCGCCTGCACCACCGAGGAGAGCGGGTTCCACTCCGCGATCGCCCGCAACCACACGGGCATCGACTCCGGCGGGGCGAAGGTGTTGGCGACGAACGTGATGGGGAACGTCGTGGTGAACATGACGCCGTTCACCGCCTCGATCGTCTTGAGCCGCGAACCGACGACGATGCCGATCCAGATCATGACGAAGCCGAAGCCCAGCAGGATGAGGTATCCGAGCAGCGCGTCGATGATCCCGCTGCGGATCCGCCACCCCACGATGAGGCCCGTCAACGACATGACCACGACGCCGATCGAGGAGTGGATGAGGCTCGACGCGCTCCGCGCGATGAGGATGGACGCCCGCTGGATGGGCAGCGTCCGGAAACGGTCGATGATGCCCTTGTTGAGGTCGTTGCACAGTCCCGAGGCCACGACGAACGACGAGAACGCCATGGTCTGCGCCATGATCCCGGGAAGCAGCCACTCGCGGTAGTTCCCGCTCCCCGCCACGGCGATCGCACCGCCGAAGACGTACGCGAACAGCAGCACGAACATCACCGGCTGGATGGTGACGTCCGCGAGGTTCTCCGGCTGCCGCCGGATGTGGAACAGATTGCGGCGCACCAGCGCCGAGACCTGCCGGCCGAACGACGGGCCGTCCGGGCGGGCCGGGACGACGAAGCCGTCCGCGCTGGTGGTTCCCACGGCGGGGTCCGCGACGGTGCTCATACCCGGTACTCCTCCTCGGTGGTGCCGAGACTGGCGGTCTCGGATCGGGCGGTGTCGGATCGGGCGGTGTCGTCTCCGCCGGACTCGAGTCGGGGGTCCTCCGCCTTACGCCCCGTCAACGAGAGGAAGACGTCGTCCAGGCTCGGGCGCTGCAGGCCGATGTCGTCCAGCTCGATACCGGCCTCGGTGAACGCCGCGGCGATCCCCGCGAGCGCGGAGACACCTTCCGACGGCGCGGTGAGGCGGCGCGCGTCCCGGTCGACGTGGAAGTCGGCGATCCGGGTCGTCAGCACCCGCGCGGCTTCGTCGACGTCCTCCGGACGCGACACCGTGATCACCAGATTCGCCACCCCCGAGCGATCCTTGAGCTGCAGCGGCGTGCCCTCCGCGATGACGCGTCCGTGGTCGATCACGATCACCCGGTCGGCGAGCTGATCGGCCTCGTCGAGGTACTGGGTGGTGAGCAGCAGCGTGGTGCCGTCACGGACCAGTCCGCGCAACACGTCCCACAATTCGTTGCGCGACCGTGGGTCCAGACCGGTGGTCGGCTCGTCGAGGAACAGCACCGGCGGGGCCGCCACGAGACTGGCCGCCAGGTCCAGGCGGCGCCGCATCCCGCCGGAGTAGCTCTTGGCGACGCGGGTCGCCGCCTCGGTGAGCGAGAACTTCTCCAGCAGTTCGTCCGCCCGCGCCTTCACCGCCTTCTTCGGCAGCCCGTACAGGTCACCGACTAGCCGGAGATTCTCCCGCCCGGTGAGCAGTTCGTCCACCGTCGCCGATTGGGCGGTCAACCCCATCTTCTTGCGCACCAGTGCGGGTTCGGAGACGACGTCGTGGCCGGCCACCCGGGCGGTTCCCGAGGTCGGCGGACTCAGGGTGGTCATCATCCGGATCGTGGTGGTCTTGCCGGAACCGTTCGGGCCGAGCAATCCGAGGACCGTCCCGGTGGGGACGGTGAACGAGATGTCGTCGACAGCGGTGAAGTCACCGAATCGCTTGACGAGGTGTTCGGCCTCGATCGCCGGTGCGGACGTGGATCGGGTACTCACCCTCAAAGGGTGGCCTCCACCCGTGGAGTAGTCAACAGTCCCGCCGCGCCGTGCGGACAGATCCTGTCAGCAATGCGGTCCGCGGCGCCGGATCGGATGCCGACGAGCCCCGACCGACCTACCGTCGTTCCATGCCCCGCATAGCCATCACCTCCGTCCACGTCGACGACCAGTCGCGTGCGCTCACCTTCTACACCGAGGTCCTGGGGTTCGTCCACAAACACGACTTCCCCGCAGGCGACTTCCGCTGGCTCACGGTGGTCGACCCGGGTGACCCGAACGGCACCCAGTTGCTGCTCGAGCCCGATCAGCACCCCGCCGCCCGGGCCTACGCCACCGCGTTGCACGCCGACGGCATCCCCGCCGCCCAGTTCGAGGTGGACGACATCCACCGGGCGCATGCCGAGCTGCAGGAACGGGGCGCGCGGATCGTGCAGCCGCCCACCGAGGCGGGTCCGGTGTGGACGATGATCCTCGACGACACCTGCGGCAACCTCGTCCAACTCGTCACCGCCGCGGACGTCTGAGGTCCGGTCGCCGGAGCCGTACCCGGCTCGTCGACGTATCGTGGGGAGGCCGCGCCAGCGCCTTCCGACGCCCCCACGACCAAAGGATGACCGGTACCCGTGAGCCCCCAGTCGACCATCCCGCCGACCATCGCCCGTTCGTGGCTCCTGCTGCCCGCGGACAAGTCCGAGCGTTTCGACGACGCCGTGGACTCCGAGATGGACGTGGTGGTCCTCGACGTCGAGGACGGGGTGCGGCAGTCCGAGAAGGAACGCTCGCGCCGTGAAGTGCGCCAGTGGCTCGAGGCGGGCAACCACGCGTGGATCCGCATCAACGACGTCCGTTCGCCGGAGTGGGAGAAGGACCTCATGGCTCTGGGCCACTGCCCCGGGCTGGACGGAGTGATGCTGGCCAAGACCGAGAACGCCGAGCACGTCGCCCTCACCGCGGCCCGCCTGGCCGAGGGCACCCCGATCGTCGCCCTGGTCGAGTCCGCGGACGGCCTGGCACAGGCGGCGGAGATCGCCAAGACCGACCAGGTCGTGCGCCTGGCGTTCGGCGTCGGGGACTACCGCCGCGACACCGGGATCGGGTCCTCTCAGATCGCCCTGGCCTACACGCGCTCGCAGTTCGTGGTGGCCAGCCGGATCGCGCGCGTCGCCCCGCCGATCGACGGGCCGACCATCTCCAACGACACCCGGGTCCTCATGGACGCGGCGGAGCACGCCGTCGAGATGGGCATGACCGGCAAGCTGTGTCTCCGGGTCGACCAGGCGCCGTACATCAACGAGGTCCTCTCCCCCTCCGCCGCGGACGTCTCGTGGGCCGAGTCGGTCATCGACGAACTCGGGAACGGCGGCGAGCGCTGCCGCGACGGTTCCGACCTGCCGCGTCTGGCCCGCGCGCAGAAGATCGCCCGGCTCGCGCAGGCGTACGCCGTCGCGCGCTGACGGAAACCGCGGACGCCTGGCGCGTCGCGGACGTGACAGGGCCCCGGCCGCGGGTGCGGCCGGGGCCCTGTCGTCGCTCCGGGGCGGTCAGCGGGGCGAGTCGCCGGTGACCAGCGGGAGGCCGGGATCGCCGGCCCACGCGGTCATCGACCCGTCGTACACCGCCACGTCCTCGCGGCCGGCCAGCGCCAGCGCGTGGGCGACCCCGGTGGCCGCGATCCCGCCACCGCAGTAGGTGACGACCGTGCGGTCCTCGTCGAGCAGCCCGGCCGCCTCGAACTCGGCGCGCAGTTCCTCGAGCGGACGCAGCGTGCCGGTCTCGGGGTCCCGGAGGCGGGCCACCGGCAGGTTGATGCTGCCGGGGATGTGGCCGGGACGCCCGTACGAGGCGACGGCGCCGCGGTACGTGGCCTCGTCGAGGACGTTGACGAGGATCGTGTTCTCGTCGTCGAGGGCCGCGGTCACGTCCTCGGTGGACCGGATCAGTTCCGGCCGACGGACGCCCGTGAAGGTGCGCGGCGTCGGCACCGCGATCTCGTCGGTGACCTCGTAGCCCGCGGCCTTCCACGCCGGTAGGCCGCCGTCGAGGACCGCGACGTCGTCGAATCCCTCGAAGCGCAGGTGCCACCAGAACCGGGTGGCCCAGAACCCCTCGTGCTGGTCGTAGACCACCACGGTCGCGCCGTCCCCGATGCCGAGCCCGCTCGCGGCGGCCGCGAAGCGCTCGTGATCCGGCGCGGTGGCGGGCAGGGGGCTGGACGGGTCCGCGAAGTCGCCGAGCAGGTCGGCGAACAGGGCACCGGGGATGTGCTCGGGCCGGTACGTCTCGAGGCCCGAGACCGGGCGTGGGGTGCCGTCCGCGTCGGCGGTCAGGTGGGTCGTGGCGTCGACGACGACGAGGTCGGCCTCACCCAGGTGGTCGTGCAGCCACTCGGGGCTCACGGTGAGCGGAGTCGTCATGTCTCGTCCTTTCGATGGGGTACGCCCCCCGAGAATAGACAGATCTGTTCAGCTGACGCGCTGGAGCCGGACGTTGGCGAACTCGGTCAGGCCCCATCGTCCCAGTTCGCGGCCGTATCCGGAGCGCTTGACGCCGCCGAACGGTAGCCCCGGGAGGGTGGTGCCGTGTTCGTTGACGTAGGCCATGCCCACCTCGAGCCGCTCCGCCACCTCGGAGGCGCGCTCGGTGTCGGTGCCCCACACGGATCCGGAGAGCCCGAAGGGCGTGTCGTTGGCGATCCGCACCGCCTCGTCGATCGAGTCGTAGGTGTACACCATCGCGACGGGGCCGAAGATCTCCTCGCGGTAGGCGTCCATCTCCTCGGTGATGCCGGTGAGGATGGTGGGCTGCATGAACGCGCCGGGCCGGTCGATCGCCGCGCCGCCCGTGACGAGCGTCGCGCCCTGCCGGACGGCCGTCTCGACCTGCTCGACGACGTCGTCGCGGGCGTCCTCCGACGACAGGGGCCCGAGCTCGGTGCCCTCGTCGGCGGCGGGCCCGACGGTCAGCTCCTCGTAGAGGTTCTTCAGCCGGCCGAGGAAGTCCTCCTCGAGCTGCGTCGGGACGAAGATCCGCTTGGGCGAGTTGCACGCCTGCCCGCAGTTCGACAGCCGCGCCCGACCCACGGTCTCGGTGAGCTCGTCGAGATCGTCGGCGTCGAGGATGATGAGCGGGTCGGACCCGCCGAGCTCCAGCACGCTGGGCTTGAGGTTCTCCGCGGCCACCGTGGCCACCGCGGCGCCGGCTCCCTCGCTCCCGGTGAGGGAGACGCCCTTGATCCGCGGGTCGGCGATCATCTCGGCGACCGTGTCGCTGGAGGCGTAGACGTTGACGAAGACGTCCTCGGGTAGGCCCGCCGCGCGCTGCACCTTCTCGATGGCCGCGGACGAGCGGGCACAGATGCTCGCGTGCTTGAGCACGACGGTGTTGCCGAGCAGCAGGTTGGGCGCGGCGAACCGAGCGACCTGGTAGTAGGGGTAGTTCCACGGCATGATCCCCACCAGCGGCCCGACGGGCTCGTAGGTGACCCGGTTGAGACGCGCCTCGGGCACGTCCAGCGACTCGGGCTCCAGGAGGGCGGGACCGTGCTCGCCGTACCAGCGGTAGATCGACGCCGCGAGCTCCACCTCGCCCTGCGCCTGGTCGGGCAGCTTGCCCATCTCGGTGGTGATCGCCTTACCGAGTTCCTCGCGGTGCTCGTCGAAGGCGTCGGCGATCGCCACCAGGATGCGGGCCCGCTCGGCCACGTCGGTGGCGCGCCAGGTGGCGAATCCCCCGGTGACGGTGTCCAGGACGCCGTCGACGTCGCGGATCTGCTCGTACTCGCGGTCGGTCCGACCGGTGGACGGGTCGTGCGTGACGTACATGCGGTCCTCCCTCTTCTCGCGGCGGCCGGTGGTGGTACCCGGTCGTGTCCCGCGACGGTAGGCGGGGGGTGGGACCGTTGCATCCGGTCGGTGCGCCCCGACCCCGCCGCCGCGGTGGTGCGGGGCGGGGTCGCGGGAGGTCGGACGTGGGTGTCGGGGCCGGTGGATCAGCTCCAGCCCTGAGCGGCACGACGATCCGCGTCGGCCATGCCCTCGTTGCCCTGGGCGGCGGCGCGGGAGATCTCGGCGAGCATCGCCTGCAGCGCTGCCGCGGCCTGGTCCCAGTCGTTCTGGTGCGCCTGGTAGGCGACCGCGGCGTCGCCCTCCCACTCGGCGACCAGCGGGGCGAGGTAGGCCTTGAGGTCGTCGAGGGTGGTGCGCAGGCTGGTGGACGCCTGCGCGACCTGGCCGACGAGGGCCTCGATCGGGCCGTGGTTGTAGGTGATCTGTCCAGAGGTCATGACGGTCCCTTCCGGTGGTGGTGGTGTCGGCGATCAGAGGTTGAGCGGGCCGGTGCCGCCGGCCCGGGTGATGAGGGCGGCCGAGTCCTGGTCCGCGGCGTCGAACGACGAGCTGTTGGTCCGCATCGTCTCCGAGATCCCGGCGAGGGCGTTGTTGAGCTTGGCGCTCTGCTGCTGCCACTCGGTCATGATCTGGGTGAAGCGTGCCTGCGCGGCGCCGCGCCACACCGAGCCGCCGAGCTGGGACACCGAGTCCCGCACGGTGCCGAGCAGCCGGTCGATCTCGAGGTTCACGTCGTCGACCCTCCTGGCCGCCGTGTCCATGGTCCCGATGTGGGTGTTGAACCCGGTCATCTCGTCCTCCCCTGTGGTCGCTGCGGACTCCCCTTCTGGGTCCGTCACAGTGTTCGACGCGGCCGGGAGGTCGTTCGGTTCCACGGGATCGGGAAAATCTCCGTCGGGCTCGTCAGGAGGTGGCGTAGAGCCGGGCCGCCGCCTCGACCGGCGCGACCTCGGGTACGACGAACGACAGCAGGCGGGCCCGGTCGCACGCGTCCACGACCCGCTCGGCGACCCGTCCGCGCACGAGGACCTCCGCGGACCCGGTGGCCGCCTCGCGCCGCCGGCGCCTCAGGCCGGTGACCGCGTCGAGGATGCGCGGCACCTCGTCGTCGGCGGCGGTGTCGCGGAACGGGTCGCGGCGCTGCACCACGGCGCGGTCGACCAGGGTCAGTCCGCCGCGCGCACGTTCGACGAGTGAGACCGTGGTGCGTGTGCGGGAGGCTTCCACGCACACCGCCCAGCGCGCCGACGACGACGGGAGCGCCTCGGCCGTGACCAGGGCTGAGCGGACCACGCGGGCGGCGACCCCCACGTCCCGGGCGGCGGCCACGAGCCGGGTGGTGCGGCTCGTCCCCCAGTCGCTGGGCACCACCAGCACGGCGGCGTCGCCGTCACCGTCATTGTCGCCGGCTGAGGCCCCGGCCCAGCGCAGTGCGCGCGCGACGGGGGCCGCGAGGAGTTCGGAGACCGGCACGGAGAGGCCGGCGACGTCCACGCGGTCGCGGTGTGCGTGGGCGACCGGGTCCGCGAGGCACCGGGCCGGGAAGCGGGCGGCGGCCTCGTCGGCCCGATCCGAGCACTCGATGCGGTCGCCACCGGGCGGGAGCGCCGATCCGTCGAGGCCGGCGAGGACGGAGGCGGGGGCGACCACCGGGGACAGCACCGCCGAGGCGGACGCCGCCGCGACGGCCAGCCCCGAGCAGGACAGGTCGACGGCCAGGGTCGCCGCGCGCGCGTCGGTCACGGTTCGGACAGGGCGGTCTGGACCAGCCGCACGCCGCCGTCGCGGGTGACGAGCCGTCCCCGCCCCGCGGGCAGCGGGCCGGGTCGCACCCCTCCGAGCAGCGGCCCCTCCTCGCGGCTGCCGGACATGACGAGACCCGCGCCGCCCAGGTCGCGGATCCGGGCGACGAACGGGTCGAACAGCGCGCGCGAGGCGCCGGCGCTGCGCCGGGCCAGGACGACCGACAGGCCGATGTCCCGGGCGTGCGGCAGGAAGCGCGCCAGGGGCTGCAGCGGGTTGCCCCCTCCCGTGATGAGGAGGTCGAGGTCGTCGACGAGGAGGTAGATCCTGGGTCCGCTCCACCACGACCGCGCGCGCAGCTCCTCGGCCGTGACGTCGGCGCCGGGCATGCGCTCGTCGAGGACCTGCGCCAGGTGCTCGACCATGGGCACGAGGGCCGTCTCGGTGGGCGCGTATCCCGCGAGGTGGTCCCCGGTGACCTCGCCGAGCATCGTGCGCCGGTAGTCCACCACGATGAGCTTGGCGTGTTCGGGGGTGTTCCCCGCGACCAGCCCGCGGGACAGCGACCGCAGAAGGGAGGTCTTCCCGCACTCCGAGTCGCCCAGCACCAGCATGAGCGGGTCGCCCTCCAGGTCGGCGTAGACCACCGTGAGGTCGGCCTCGTCCACGCCGAGCGGGAGGCGGGTGCGACGACCGTCGGCGTCGGGACGGGCCAGGCTCGCGACCTGCGCGTAGGGCAGCACCTCGGGCAGCATCCGGACGGGGGCGGCGCCGACGTCGCCCACCCGGGCGCGCCACCGCCGGGCGAGGTGACGCGAGGCCTCGGCGGTCGCGTCGGCCATACCCTCCGGGTCGACCCGACCGTCGAGCCGGGGCTGGTAGACCAGCATGTGATCGCGGGTGCGGGTGAGTCCCCGCCCCGGGGCGGCCGGGACCGTCATCGCCGCGCGCCGGTCGATCATGGAATCGGTGGGATCACCCAGGCGCAGCTCGACCCTGGTACCGAGGGCGTCGCGCAGCGCCGGCCGCAGGTCCGCCCAGCGGGAGGCGGACAACACCACGTGGATCCCATAGGACAGCCCGTCCGCGGCCAGGCCCAGGACCACGGCCTCGAGGTCCTCGAACTCGGTGCGCAGGGCCTGCCATCCGTCGAGTACCAAAAGGACGTCGGGGTACTCCGCCACGGGGCGCCCGTTCCGGTCGATCTCCCGACGGCGCGCCTGGTCGACGGAGGTGATACCCGCCTCGTGGAAGGCGGTCTCGCGACGACGACGCTCGGCGTCCACCTCGGCGATCGTGCGCCGGATTCTCTCCTCCTCGCCGCGGCGGGCGACCCCGCCCACGTGCGGCAGGTCCGCGACTGACTGCAGCAGTCCGCCGCCGAGGTCCACGACGTATACCGACAGCCGGTCGGGCTCGGTGGTCGCGGCCGCGGACAGCACGAGGGTGCACAGCGTCGTCGACTTGCCGGAGCGGGTGCCGCCGACGACGGCGACGTTGCCGTCGGCCCCGGACAGGTCCACGTACCAGGTGTCGCGGCGCTGCTCGAACGGCAGGTCCACCTCGGCGAGCGGGAACCGCAGCCCGACCGGCCGGACGGCCGCGATCGCGGCCCCCGCCGGGTCCGAGCCGGTCGGCTCGGTGCCCGTCGGTTCGGTGCCCGTCGGTTCGGTGCCCACGGCCGAGTCCAGCGGGGCGCCCTCCCCCAACGGGGCCAGCCACACCTCGTGCGCGGGTCGGCCGTGCCCGGCGAGTCGGCCCACCAGGACGTCGAGCAGGCTCGCCGCCCCCTCCGCGCCGTCGGTGTCCGCGCCGTCCCCGGGAACGAGGTCCTCCTCGTCGTCGCCTCCGATCACCACCGGTGGGGTCGGCACCGGCATGTACCAGGCGGTGAACGGCCGCACCGCGGCCCGGGCGGCGACCATGGCCACCGTGGAACCGTCGAGGCGTCGGTCCTCGGTGTACGGACCGGAGACATAGGCGGCGTCGAACCGCACCGGGTCGCCGGCGTCCACCTTGAGGTAGCCGGCGCCCGGGGTCGCGGGCAGGTGGTAGGCGTCGGTCACGCCCAGAACCGTGCGGGACTCGGTGGCCGAGAACGTCTTGAGCGCGATCCGGTAGGACAGGTGGCTGTCCAGCCCGCGCAGCCGTCCCTCCTCGAGGCGCTGGGAGGCGAGCAGCAGGTGGATGTGCAGGGACCGCCCGAGGCGCCCGATCGTGAGGAACAGCTCGGCGAACTCGGGCTTGGAGGACAGCAGTTCGGAGAACTCGTCGACCACGATCACCAGCGCGGGGAGCGGGTCCAGCGGGGCGCCCTTGGCGCGGGCGGCCTCGTACTCCGCGACGTTCGAGTAGTTGCCGGCCGCGCGGAGCACCTCCTGGCGCCGGGTGAGCTCCCCCTCGAGGGCGTCCCGCATGCGGTCCACCATGGTGACCTCGGCCTGCAGGTTGGTGATGACCGCGGCGACGTGCGCCAGCGACTCCAGCCCGAGGAACGTGGCGCCGCCCTTGAAGTCCACCAGCACGAGATTGAGCGAATCGGGGTCGTGGGTGGCGACGAGGCCCAGCACGAGGGTGCGCAAAAACTCGGACTTGCCGGATCCGGTCGCGCCGATGCACAGCCCGTGCGGACCCATGCCACCGTGAGCTGCCTCCTTGAGGTCCAGCTCCACAGGCGCGCCGTCAGGACTAACCCCCACGGGCACGCGCAGCCGGTCGCGCTCGCCGCGGCGTCGCCACGCGACCGCCGGGTCGACCTGGGTGGCCACGCCGATCCCCAGCAGGTCGGGCAGGCCGGGCGCGCGGCGGGTCGAGGTGGAGCCGTCGGCGTGGGTCACCGTGTCGGCGGGCCGGTAGCGCGACAGCGCCATGGCCAGGCGTTCGGCCTCCGGCGGGCTCATCGAGTCGACCCGCGCGACCTCCTCCTCCCCCGCCTCGGTGCGGACGCGCGCCACGCGGTCGTCGCCGACCCGGATGCACAGGCCGCGGCGCAGCGCGAGGTCGCGCAGCTGCCCCGCGCGGCTGCCGGAGACCTCGAGCACGGTGACGCCGTCGAGACCGTCCTCGGCCAGGAGACGCTCGGCGCCGGTGACGCCGACCCCGTCGACGACGACGACGAGGTGCGCCCGCCCCGGGACACCGGCCGCGCTCGGGGAGAAGGCGGGACGGTCCGAGATGTCGGTCCCCAGCATCGACTCGACCCCGGCGAGCGAGAACTCGGTGAGCCGGACCCGCCCGCCTCCGTCGGTGTAGACGGGGTGTTCGTGGTGCGGGAGCCACTTGAGCCACTCCCACGCCCGGCGGGCGTCGCCCTCGCTCGCGGCGACCGCGACGCGGACCCGGTCGGGGCCGTGGGCCACCACGAGGCCGGCGATCATGGCGCGCACGGCGGCGCGTACGAGGTCGACGTCGCCGTCGAGGGACAGGGCGGCGAACGCGCGCAGTTCCAGCGCGACGGGCAGGTTGTCGACCACCGAGTGCACGCGGACGAAGCGCCGCATGCTCACCACCGACACCGGCTCCAGGTCGTCGACGGGGCCGGTGTCCGGGGCCTCGAGCCGGGTCGCGAGCGACTGGCGGCCGGGGCCCACGCGGATGGTGAGGTCGTCGGGGTCCGACTCGTCGCGCTCCCACATGCGGGGCGTACCGACGAGCGCGGGCAGCTCGACGGGATCCGGGTGGCGCCAGAGGGCGGCCGCCCGCTGCGCGGCCGCGGTCTCACGGACGGTGTCCCGGGTCTGGCCGAGGTAGCGCAGGTAGTCCTTGCGCAGTTCGTCCGTCTCGGCGGTCTTGTTCCCGCCGGTCAGCGTGCCGGCGAGCATGCCCACCGCCGAGACGGCCATCATCACCGGGAAGAGCATGAACATGGGGTTGCGCATCATCCCCGTGCGCATCATCACCACGACCATCCCGCCCACGGCCACCACCAACACGATGGGCAGGACGATCTGGATGAGCGGACGCGGGGTCGGCCGCGGCAGGGCGGGCGGCGCCTGCAGCGCGATCCGGCCGCCGGGCGTGGGCGGGGCGTCGAGCTTCTCGGCGCGCGCGAACACCACGTCACCCATCAGCGGCACCCGTGTGCGTCACCAGCGATCGTCCTCTCCACTGCCGCCGGGCGCGCGGCGCGCCGCCGGGAGTTGGGGCCCCCACGAGCGCCCTCCCACCCCGACAATGATCGGCGTATCGGGTGGCGATGTTAGGGCAGTACACGTCCTGGCGGGGGCACCAACCGGGAGCGAGCGGGAGGTCGGCGGGATGTCGGCGGACAGTGAGATCAGGGGCGTCGCCGCGGGCGTCGAACCCCTGGACCAGCGCCGGGTGTCGGTGGTGTGCCGATCCACCCGGGTGGACCTGAGCCTGCCCGCCCACCTCGAGCTGGTCGCGGTGATCCCGGAGGTCGTGGACCTCGTCCGCGACCACATCCGCGCGGCCGCGGGTCCGGCGTCGGGGGTGGACGTCGACGCCCGGATGGGCGGCGGCACCGGCGGGTCCTGGCAGCTGTCCCGACTGGCCGGCGGCCCGCTGGCCGTGTCGGAGACCCTCGCCCAGCAGCGCGTCCACGACGGCGAGATCCTCGTGCTGGACCACCGCCCGGTGCCGACGCCCGCCCCGCTGTTCGACGACGTCCTGCAGGGACTGACCGAGCCGGACGTGGCCCGCTCCGCCTCGTGGGGCCGCCGCGACGCCGTCACCACCGCGACCGCCGCGACCGCTGTCGTGGCGGTCGCCGCCGCGGTGGCGGCGACCCGGCAGTGGTGGCTCGACGGCGGGCTCACGACCCCGCTGGTGTCGGTTCTGCTCGCGCTGCTCGGCCTCACCGCGGCCCTCGCCCTGCGTCGCGCCCCCGTCCCCGGGTCCGCGGACGCCGTCGCGGGTGCGTGTGCGGTGGGCTTCACGGTGCTCGCGGGGACCACCGTGGGTGGCCCTCCCGTCGGCGCCGGGCATCTCCTGGGCGGGCTCACGGCCGGGTCGGTCCTCGCCGCGTTGTTGCGGTCGACCGTCTTCCGCCCCGGGCCGGCCCTCGGCTACGACACCGCCGCCGGGTACCTCGCGGCGTGCGTGGCGCTCGCGACGGGCGCGGTCGGTGCGCTCGTGGCGGCGACGACCCCCACGCCGGCCCCCGCGGTGGGCGCCGGTGCCGTGCTCGTCGGGCTCCTCGTGCTCACCGCGGCCCCGCGGATCGCCGTCTGGGCCGCCCGCATCCCCATCCCGCCGGTGCCCGCCCCGGGCGAGGACGTCGAGGCCGGCGACCTCGAGGACATCGACCACGACGTGCGCGGTAGGGCCCGCGGCCCCCTGCCCACGCCGGGCGTGTTGCGGCACCGGTTCCTCACCTCGCGGTCCTGGCTCACCGGCCTGTTGGCCGCGGCCGGCGCGGTCTGCACCGCCGGGTCGCTGACGTCCCTGACCGGCGACGGCGACACCACCCGCTGGTCGGCTCCGCTGGCGCTGGTCCTCATCGTGGTGCTGGTGCTGCGCGGGCTGGGCTACGCCGACCGGGTCCACACCGCCGTGCTGCTCATCTCGGCGCTCGTGCTGACCGCCGGTGTACTGGTGGGCGCGGGCCTGACCGTCGACTCGCCGGTGGGGGTCGTCGTCCCGGCCGCGGTGGCCGTCGCCGCGGCGGTCATCGTGGCCGCGTCGGTCCTCCCGCACGTCGACCTCTCCCCCGGGGCGCTCCGGGCCGTGGGCGTGGTCGAGGCCGTCGCCCTCTGCGCGATCGTCCCCCTCGCGGTGGGTGCCATGGAGGTCTACTCCCTCGTCCGCCAGCGATGACCGACCCGGGACCGGCCGCGCGCCCCGCCCACGGCCGCCGTGCCGCCCGTGTCGCCCGTGCCGTCCGGCGGACCGCTGCCACGGCAGCCGTGGCAACGGTGGTGGCCGGTCAGCTGCTCGCCCACCCGGCGGGGACGCCCGCCGCGTCCGCGGTGGAGCGCCCGTCGATCGACGGCCCGGTCCCCGAGGGCTCAGGGCTGGACTCCGGGCCGCTTCGCCTGGACGGCCCGTGCCGCACCACCGCCGCCGTCCTCGACCCGACCGCCCCACCCGCCTCGGCGACCGCCGCCGAGCTGGCCGACGCATGGATCCACGGCCGCGGGGAGGGCCAGGTCGTGGCGGTCATCGACACCGGGGTCAACCCCGGGCCGCGGCTGCCCCGGGTCCGCGGTGCCGGTGACGTGGTGCCCGGCCGGGACGGTACAGAGGACTGTGACGCCCACGGCACGCTCGTGGCCGGGGTGCTCGCGGGAACCGAGGACGCCACCGGACACTCGGGCATCGCACCCGGCGTCGAGATCGTCTCGATCCGCCAGTCCAGCAGCGTCCTCCGGGCCGAGAGCCCCGGCCCCGACGGCCCGACGGTCGGGGCCGGGGTCGGCACCCTGTCCACCCTCGCCCGGTCGATCCGGGCCGCCGTCGACGCCGGCGCCGGCGT
The DNA here is from genome assembly GCF_001570845.1 of Dietzia papillomatosis NBRC 105045. Taxonomy (NCBI): domain Bacteria; kingdom Bacillati; phylum Actinomycetota; class Actinomycetes; order Mycobacteriales; family Dietziaceae; genus Dietzia; species Dietzia papillomatosis. The sequence continues at coordinate 35,811 of NZ_BCSL01000002.1, forward strand.
CATCAACATCTCCGAGGTCGCCTGCGTCCCCTCCGGCACCGTGCTCGCAGACGCCACCCTCGGCGGTGCGATCCGCTACGCCGCCGTCGACCACGACGTCGTGGTCGTCGCCGCCGCCGGGAACGTCGGCGAGGCGTGCGGCGAGCAGAACCCGCCCTCCGCCGACCCGTCCGTACCGGGCGACGACGGTTGGGACGACGTCCTCACTATCGCCTCCCCCGCCTGGTACGACGACCACGTGCTCACCGTCGGTGGCGTCGACGCGGACGGCGCCCCCGCGGAGTTCTCGTTGCGCGGCCCGTGGGTGGACGTCGCCGCGCCCGCCGTGGGGCTGCGGTCCGTGGGCGCCGACGGCGCGGGCGTGTCCGACTTCGTCGTGGCCGGCGACGGCTCCCGCACCCCGATCAGCGGCACCAGCTTCGCCGCGCCGTTCGTCGCCGGCACCGCCGCGCTCGTCCGTCAGGCCCACCCCGGACTCACCGCACGTCAGGTGATCGCCCGGATCGAGGGCACCGCGATCCCTGCCGCGGGCGGGCACGACCACGCGATCGGCCACGGGGTGGTGGACCCGGTGGCGGCCGTGACCGGCGTCCGTAGAGCCGGCCGTCCCGCCCCGTCGACCACCACGATCGCCGCTCCCCCGCCCGATCCCGGCCCACCGGGTGCGGGCGCCGGCGCGGGCGTGGCGGCGGGCGCTCTGGCCCTGGGCGCGATGGCCCTCGTCGTCGTCACCCTGCTCGGGTCCCGCGACACCGGGCGCCGCGACGACCGACACACCCTCGCCGACTGACGGCGCCCCGCCGCCCGTCGCGCACCTCCCACCCGTCACGGGCCACCGCCCGCCACGCGCCCGGTTCAGCGCGTCGCGTCGTCCGGACCCGCCGGCTCCAGATCCGAGCCGTCCCGGGCGACCAGCGCCGACCCGCGGTCCAGGCGCGGTCCGGCCGGGAGGCGGTCGAGAATCGCGGTGTCCACGGGCACCGGCGCGCCACCCAGGCCGAGCACCGCGGCGGTCGGTGCGTCGGGGACGTCGAACCGCACGCCGGTGTCGGCCACGATCGTCGTGACCGCGGTGCGCGTCGTCGTGCCCCGTCCCGTCGCCGCGACGAGCAGCCCGCCGCCCGGCACGCCCACGGCGTCGACCGCTGGGCCTCCGCCGTCGGCGCCGGCCACCGCCCGGGCCTCCCCGGGGCCCGGAGCCGGCGCGCCCGCCACCAGGGACACCCGGCGCGCGGCGGGGCCCGGCCCGCCCGCGTCGCGCACGCACATCACCGGCGAGGCGGACGTCTCCAGCACCGTCGGGCGCTCGCCGGGGAAGGCCTCCACGTCCAGCGCCACCGACCGCGGCACGCCCATCCGGTCCGGCGGCACCTGCGCGACCGTCCCGACCGTCGCGGTGGACCGGATCACGTCGGCGAGGACCGGTCCGACCTCCTGCACACCGTCGGCCAGCGCGACGTGGGTCCGCGTCCCCGTGGCCGTGTCCACGGTGAACACCTGGCCGATCCGCAGCCCGTGGAGTCCGTAGTCGACCGGTTCGCCCGCCATCTCGATCACCGGCCGGCGCACCGGGTCCACCTCCGGCAGCGGGTCCACCAGGGCCGCCGTGACCGGACGCGGGTCGACCCCGCCGAGGCCGAGGATCTCCAGCAGGTCGCCGTCCCCGAGGTCGATGCGCGCGCGGGTGCCGTCGCGGAGCAGCCAGCCGGTGCCGTCCTGGTCCGCCAGCACGATCTCGTCCGGGCCCGTCTCGCGACCGGACGCGGCCCCGGCGTCAGCGTCCTCCCGCGCGACGATGCTGGTGCCGGTGACGCGCGGGCGTCCGCGGTCGGCGTCGACGACCTCGTCGCACACCGTCCACGACACGGCGGCCGCCGCCTCGGCGTCCCGGTGACCCGGTAGCGCCGAGGGCGCGCCGGGGATGCCGAGCAGCCCGCCGCGCGGGGTGCCGGCGATGTCGGCGTCGCGCACGGTCCGCGGCTCCGCCGGCTCTCCTGACACGAGGCGCGCGGACGCGAGGTTGCGCACGGGGTGCACCTTCTCACCGGCGCGCACGTACATCTGACCGGAGTCCCGCCCGACCATGATCATCGTGCTCCCGACGTCCGGGGCGGGGTCGAGCAGGGCCAGCACCGCGGCCCCGGCCACACCGAGCACAGCCGCGACCACGCCCACCGTCAGCCCCGTCGACTGACGCCTGAGCGGATCGTGCAGCATCCGGACGTCCCGGGCGACCACGGCGTGGCGGGCCCGGCGGGCGAGAAAGCGGTGGCCGTCCACCTGCGCCCTGGTCGTCGGCTTGAGCGGCACCGGCGCGGCCCCCTTTCCACGGATGTGGGACCCCCGCGGCCGGGGGCACCGGGGGTAGGGTACGCCAGGATCCGGCCCCCGTGGCCGGTCTTCCGGGCGCCGTCCGCACGCGCCCGAGTGCTCGGGACAGGCGTGGAGGAGGCGGGTGGATGACGGCGGTTCCCACCCTGGCCGGGCTGCTCGCCGCGCTCGTGGCGACGGTCGTTCTCACCGTGGTCTGCCCGCCGCAGGCGCAGCCGTGGGCCCAGTTCGCGACGGTCGCGCTCGTCGCCACCGTGATCACCGCGCGCCGCGGCGGCCGCCCGGTGCTGGCGCGCCCGGGGACCGCGCGTCAGCGGCCCGTCGACGTGGTGGACCTCGTCGCCCCGGACCGCTCCCCCGTCGGATGCGTGGAGGGCGAGCGCGTGGTGACGACCGCCGTGGAGATCTCGGCTGGCGCGCTCGTGACCACCGAGGTGGGGCGCGACGACCCGGCCGCGCATCGTGGTGTCCGCCTCCCGCTGGCGGTGGTGGCGCGCCAGCTCGAGCAGGGCGGGGTGCGCCTCGAGGGGATCGACGTGGTGGCCGACGGTCGCCGCGCCGCGACGGGTGGCGACGGCGAGGTGTACGACGCGCTCGTCGGCCCGCTCGCGCTGATCTCGCACCGACGCGTCCACCTGCTGCTGCGGTTCGACCTCGCGCGGCTCGCGCTGGGGCCCGCCGGACGGGCCGACGGCTCGCTGGAGCAGGTGGTCACGGTGGCCACCGAGCGGTTGCGCCGGTCGCTGGTGCATCACGGGGTGCCGTGCCGGGTCCTCGACGCGGCCGGACTCGCCGGCCTCTACCTGGACGCCGAGGGCGACCCGGGGCCGGGCGTCGGCGTGGTGGTGCGCCCGTCCGCCGACCCGCGGTCGGTGATCGACGGGCTCACCGCCGTGCGGGCCGCGCGCGTCACCGAGGTGCTCCGTCTGAGGCGTGTGGAGGGTCGTGACGACGTGGTGGACGTGGTGACCACCGTGGGGCTGACCGGCGTGGCCGAGGGGGCTGTGGCCGAGCGCGTCCTGCCGACCACCGCCAACACCTGCCATCGACTGCCGTCGGCGGGTGTCCTGCCCGTCCCCGGCGAGGAGATGCCCGTGGCCGTGGCCGGGTCGCTGGTCCGGCGCCGTGTCGACGAGCTCGCAGCCCTCGCCCCGCCGGCGCACGGCTGCGGACAGATCCTGGGAGCCACCCGCACCGGGGGCGCGGCGGCGGTCCAGCTGGCCGGCCCGCATCTGCGGTCGGTCCTGCTCGCCGCGGGACCCGCGGTCTGCCGACAGGTCGCGTTCCGCGCGGTCGCGGCCGGCTACCGGGTCGCGGTGGTCACCGACGTCCCCGACCGGTGGCGGCCCCTGACCGCGATCGGCGACGAGTCCCGCTACCGGATCGTCGACCCCGACGCCTCCGACGCGGGAGCCCCGGTCGACGCCGTGATGTGGGATGTCGACGGCCCGTTGACCGAGGGGCGCATCGACGCCCTCGCCGGGCCGGGCGGGCCGGACGTCACCCCGCCCACCGTCGTCCGCGTCGACGCCGACTGGGACCTGCGGGGCGAGCGGCACGCGGACACCGCGGCCCCGCCGGACCTCGTCCTGGACGGGCGGATCGACGGGTGGATCTCGATCGAGCCGCGCGCGGGTGAGTCCCGCCGCGTCTCGGTGGTGGCCGGGCCAGGCGAGGAGGCGTTCGTCGGCCCCCTCACCGTGCCGGGCGAGCTCACACCCGCAGGTGCTGCACCTTCCGCCAGCCCGGATCGTCCGTGACGGTCACCGTCACCTCGCCCTGATCCCAACCGGACGCCGCCACCCGCAGCTGCTCGTGGGCGGGGGTCGTGGAATCGACGTAGAAGTGCAGCAGACGGCGCCCGTCGCAGCTCTCCGCCCCGACGCACTCGCCGTCGCCCTCGAGGCGCTCGACGAGGTGGTCCTCGAGATCCCGCAGGCCGGGCAGCGAGCGAGAGCCGGGCAGGCCCCCGTCCTCGACGTCCGTGTACGGCACGTCGACGGCGACGTGGCGGTCGAATTCCGGCGCCGACAGGGCGACCAGCGGGACGCGGACCACGGCCACGAGCGGGCCCCGGTCGGTGTCCCCGTGGAGGATCTGCCACGCCGGGTCGCCCAGCTCGTCGGTGTTGTCCGCGGCGAGCTCACGCAGGATCCGGGGCAGGTCGGCGAGCGGCACCGCGTCGACGCCAGGCGCGGTGGCATTGGCCCTGATGAGCCCGACCCACGTCTCGACCTGCTCCTCGCCGCACAGGGCGTCCAGCAGGAGGTAGGCGGCGATCGACGAGTCGGCCCCGGTCAGCGCGGTGAACGCCGGGTGGTGGACGGTGACGTCGGCCCGGGACAGCCCCAGGTCCACCACGACCTCGGCGTCATCGAACCCCAGCCGGTGATCGCGGAAGTACATCGCGCAGCCCCGGACCGGCTCACGCAGGTCGGCGAACGACCACGTCTCGTCGGCCCGCGGCGCGGCGGCCAACCACCGGCGCGCGGCGCCCCGCAGCTCGGGCACTCCGGCCGCGGTGACGGTCAGCCGGTGGGGCACCTCCTCGCAGCCCGGGACGAACTCCCACGACAGGCCGGGATCGATGGCCTCGATGAGCGAACTGAACTCCGCGACCACCCGCCCGGTGACGCCGGAGTCGATCGCCGCGGTGGCCCGGCGCCTGCCGTCGGCGGACCACCAGCGCCAGAAGGTGGTGATGGCCCGGTCCGATCGCGAGCGGGCCGTCTCGATGCGCACGCCGGAGAAGTCCAGCGATCGCGAGAGCTGCCGGGGTCGAGCCGCGCGAATCGCCATGTGTTCTCCTCCCGTGGCCGCGGTCCGTGAATGCGTGTCTCACCCCAGTATCCGGATTACCCGCCGATCGCGCCCGCGCCGACACACCCGGACAGGTCGTAAGGCTGATCGCGGTGCGGGTGCGGCGGGACGGTGACGGTGGCATGGTCGGAGCCATGACCTCCTCCCAGGACCTGGCCGGGCTGTCTTCCGGAGCGCAGCACGGCCGGCGGGTGCTCGTGATCGGCGCGACCGGATACATCGGATCGCGGCTGGTACCCCGGCTCATCACGGACGGTGCCGAGGTCTCGGTGCTCGCGCGCACCCCCGCCAGACTCGACGACGTGCCGTGGAGAGACGAGGTGACCATCCACGAGGGTGGCCTGGGCGATGCCGACGCTCTCCTCGCCGCCCTCCGCGAGACCGACGTGGCCTGCCACCTCGTGCACTCGATGGGTGGCTCCAGGGACTTCGAACGGGAGGAGCGCGAGACCACCGAGCAGTTCGTCCGCGCCGTCGAGGAGGCGGGTGTCGAGCGCATCGTCCACCTGTCTGGCCTCCATCCGGAGGGCGAGGAGGAGCTCTCCCCCCATTTGCGGTCCCGCGCCGAGGTCGCCCGGATCATGCTCGAGTCAACCGTGCCCGCGCTCGTGATCCAGGCCGGGGTGGTAATCGGCTCCGGCTCGGCGTCATTCGAGATGATCCGGCACCTGACCACCCGGCTCCCGGCCATGGTCACGCCCAAGTGGGTGAGCAACCACATCCAGCCCATCGCGATCCGCGACGTCCTGCACTACCTCTCCGCGGCCACCACGGTCCCCCTGTGCGGCGAGCTGGCCCACGGCCGGGCCATCGACGTGGGCGCGCCGGACTTGCTCACCTATGGCGAGATGATGCAGGTCTACGCCGAGGAGGCCGGACTGCGGCGCCGGGTCATGGTCCCCGTACCGGTGCTCACCCCCAAGCTGTCCTCCCACTGGCTGGGACTGGTCACACCCCTCGAGACCGGCCTGGCCAAGCCGCTCGTGGAGTCTCTGCGCTGCGAGGCCGTCGTCGCCAGGGACGACGCCGACGAGGTGCTCGGGCCCCCGCCGGGCGGGCGCACGACCTACCGCGACGCCCTGCGCGAGGCGCTCCGGGTCCCGCACGGTCCGGCGCGGCCACCCCTGTGGGAGGGCGCGGATCCGCTCGGCGACCCCGCGCGCCTGCTGCCGTCCGACGCCGACTGGGCCGGGGTCCGCCCGCCCACCCTCGGGCGCACGCGATCCCGGCCGTGACGTCCGGGCAGCGGGACCGGGACACGCCCACCGGCCGCTACCTGCGGGCGCTGCGGACCGGTGACATGGACACCGCGCCGTCGCACCCGTCCCGGCGGCGCGTCCTCGTCGTCGTCGTCACCCTCGTCGTCGGCGCGGCGGTCGGCGCGTGGGCGCTCCGGATCCCCGCCGGGGACGCCCTCTTCTACCCCGCCACCGCTCTCCTCGCCGCGGTGTGGCTGACCGGCGCGTTCGCCTCGGGACCGATCCGGGTGGGCTGCGAGCCGTACCGCCCGCGCCGGCCGGTGCTGTCCTCGGTGCTCACGGCCGCCGCGCTCGCGGTGGTGTTCTGCCTGGGGGCGCTCGTCGTGGCGCGTATCGAGCCACTCCGCGACCCGGTCGACGCGCTCCTCGCCCACGCGACCGTGGGGAACCTCGCGCTGGTCGCAGCCCTCACGGCGGTCAACGGGGTCGCCGAGGAGTGCTTCCACCGCGGTGCCGTGTACTCGGCCGTCGCCAACCTGCGGCCGATCCTCACGACGACGGTGATCTACGCGACCGTCACGGCCACCGCCGGGATCCCCCTGCTGGTGCTCGCGGCCGTCATCGTGGGCGTCGTGACCGCGCTACAGCGGCGCGCCACCGGCGGCGTCCTCGGGCCGGCGATCACGCACGTCGCGTGGTCGATGGTGATGCTGTTCGCGCTCGGCCCGATCCTCGACGCCGCGCGGGCCTGATCCCCGCAGGACCACGCGGCGCGGCCCGGCCCCGCTATCCCCCGCAGCACCCCGCCGCGCCGCCGCCCGGGCCCGGCCGCAGCTCGCGTGTGACGAGGTTCCGCGCGGCGAGCTCGTCGTCCGCCGGGTAGTCGACCCCGATCAGCGACAACCCGCGCGCGGGCGCCACGGGCACCGCGGAGGACCGCTCGGTCTCCGCCAGCAGCCCGCTGATCCAGTCGAGGCTGCGCCGGCCCTCCCCCACGGCCATCACGGCGCCCACGAGGCTGCGCACCATCGACCAGCAGAACGCGTCCGCGCTGACCGACGCCGTCCACACCTCGGTCGCACCGGGCGCGTCCGCACCGCGCGGATCCGGCTCGGTCCGCCACTCGAAGCGCTGCAGCTCCCGGATGGTGGTGGCACCCTCGCGGCGGCGGCAGAACGCGGCGAAGTCGTGCAGGCCCAGCAGCCGCTCCGAGGCCGCGCGCACCGCCTCGAGGTCCGCGGTGCGGGTCCACGCCGCCGTGTCGCGGGCGCGGGTGGGTTCGGCGCCCCACGGCGCGGTGGTGAGGCGGTACTCGTAGTGACGGCGCAGGGCGGAGAAGCGGGCGTCGAACTCGTCCGGCACCCACCGCGCGTCCATCACGGCGATGTCCGCGGGCAGCAGCCGTGCGAGCCTCCGGACCAGCGCCTCAGGGCGCCCGTCCAGCGAGCGCTGGTCGAGCCACGCCGGGTCCACGTCGACGTGGCAGACCTGGGCGCGGGCGTGCACCCCGGCGTCGGTCCGGCCCGCGACGGTCAGCGTGACCGGGTTCCGCAGCACGGTGCCGAGTTCGGCCTCGAGCACCCCGCACACCGTCCGCAGCCCGGGCTGACGCGCCCACCCGGAGAAGTCGGTGCCGTCATAGGCGACGTCGAGGCGGATCCGGCGGGTGCTCACGGCCTACAGACGCTAGACCACGCCCGCGCGCGCCCGCCACACCAGCCCACCGCCGCCCGGTCCGGCACGATGGCCCCATGTCGTCGTCGCCGCGCCCACCGTCGTCCCCGTCCCGACCGGCGCCGGGGTGGTCCGCCCCGTCGGTCCGTCCCCCGCACCGCCCCGCGCGTAGCCGCCCACGCAACGCCGCGCTCCTCGCCGTCGGCGTGGCCGTCGCCCTCACGCTGGGGGCCTGTTCCGGGAGCGACGACGACGAGGCCCCGCCCCCCCGCGTCCCCTCCCGCGCCCACCGACATCGCAGGACCGCCCGACACCGCCGTGGCCCGGTACGTGGCACTCGGCGACTCGTTCGCCGCCCTGGGTCCGACCAACGCCCCGACGAGCGGGCCGGAGGCGTGCCTGCGCTCCACCCGCAACTACCCGTCTCTGCTCGCCGGCGACATCCGGCCGGGCGAGTTCATCGACGCCACCTGCGGCGGAGCGCGGACGGTGGACATGACCGCACCCCAGATCCCCGAGACCCCGCCGCAGTTCGACGCCCTCACCGCCGAGACGGACCTGGTGACCCTGTCGATCGGCGGCAACGACATCGGGTTCGGCGACATCGTGGGATGCGTGATGCGGACAGCCCGAGTCGCCGACGGTGCGCCCTGCCGCGAGCGGCTGGACGGCGTCACCTCGGACGCGCTGGCCGGGCTGGCGGGCCGACTGGATGACGTGTACGCCGGCATCCGCGAGCGCTCGCCCGATGCCCGGATCGTCACCACCGCGTACCTCCCGCTGGTGCCCGAGCTCGACAGCTGCGACTTCGTGGACCGGATGAGCCCCGGTGACGTGGACTGGACGCGCTCCGTCACCGAGCGGATCAACCGGGTCGTCGTGGACGCCGCGGACCGCGCGGGCGCCGCGGCGGTCCTGCCCGACGACGCCGCGAGCCGCCACGCCTGCGCGCCGGTGGCGGGGCGTTACACCGACTTCACCGGCATCGAGACCGCCTCGCACCCGATGCACCCCACGGCTGCAGGGCACCGGGCGATGGCCGAGGCGGTCGCGGACGTGCTCTGACCGGAGGCGTGTACGACGAGGGCCCCGTCTCCGCGGGTGCGGTGACGGGGCCCTGCATCTCGTACCGGGGCGGATCAGGCCTTGTCGGCGTCCGAACCCTCGGCGTGGGTCGCGTCCTCGGACACGGCCTCGGCGGTCTCCTCAACGGCGTCCACCTGGGCGTCGTCGGCGCCCTCGACCTGGTCGGCGATCGGGCTGTTGGCCTCGGCCTCGGCGGTCACGTCATCGGTCGACTCGGCGGCGGCCGGGGCGGCGGCGGCCTTGGAGGCGGCGGCGCGGGTGGCGCGGGAGGCCTCCGCGGAGGCGAGCTCCTCGGTCACGAGCGCGATCATCGCCATGGGCGCATTGTCGCCCTTGCGGTTCTCGAGCTTGACGATCCGGGTGTAGCCACCGTCGCGGTTGGCCGCGCGCGGGCCGATCTCGGCGAACAGCTTGTGCAGGACGTCCTTGTCGCGGATGACCTTGGCGGCCTCACGACGGTCGGCCAGCGTGCCGCGGCGGGCCTTGGTGATGAGCTTCTCCGCGTAGGGGCGCAGCAGCTTCGCCTTGGTCTCCGTGGTGCGGATGGCATCGTGCTCGAACAGCTGGGTGGCCAGGTTCGAGAGGATGAGCCGCTGGTGGGCGGCGGATCCGCCGAGGCGGGCGCCCTTCTTGGGCTTGGGCATCAGATTCTCCTAGGAATGGTGTTCCGGGCGCTCGTCAGAGCTGCTCGGTCTCGGCGTAATCCTCGCCGCCCTCGTCGGTCCACGTCCCGGTCTCGGCGTCGTAGCCGGCGACCGAGGCGGGATCGAATCCGGGGGGCGCGTCCTTGAGCGACAGGCCCAGCTCGACGAGCTTGACCTTGACCTCGTCGATCGACTTCTGGCCGAAGTTGCGGATGTCGAGCAGGTCCGACTCGCTGCGGGCCACGAGCTCGCCCACCGTGTGGACGCCCTCGCGCTTGAGGCAGTTGTAGGACCGGACCGACAGGTCCAGGTCGTCGATGGGCATGCCGTAGGCGGCGATGTGGTCGGCCTCGGCCGGGCTGGGCCCGATCTCGATCCCCTCCGCCTCCTCGTTGAGCTCACGGGCGAGACCGAAGAGTTCGACGAGGGTCTTACCGGCGGACGCCAGGGCGTCACGGGCGGTCATCGAGTTCTTGGTCTCGACGTCCAGGACCAGGCGGTCGAAGTCCGTGCGCTGGTGCACACGGGTCGCCTCGACCTTGTAGGTCACCTTGAGGACGGGCGAGTAGATCGAGTCGACCGGGATCCGGCCGATCTCGTGGCCGGCGTCCTTGTTGAGCCCGGCGGGCACGTAGCCACGGCCGCGCTCGACGACCAGCTCGATCTCCAGACGGCCCTTCTCGTTGAGAGTGGCGATGTGCAGGTCCGGGTTGTGCACCTCGACGCCGGCGGGCGGGACGATGTCACCGGCGGTGACGGCACCCGGCCCCTGCTTCTTGAGGTACATGGTGACCGGCTCGTCCTCGACGGACGAGACGACCAGGCCCTTGAGGTTGAGGATGATGTCGGTGACATCCTCCTTGACGCCCGGCACGGTGGTGAACTCGTGCAGGACGCCCTCGATGCGGATGCTGGTCACGGCCGCGCCCGGGATGGACGACAGCAGCGTGCGCCGCAGCGAGTTGCCGATGGTGTAGCCGAAACCGGGCTCGAGGGGCTCGAGCACGAACCGCGAGCGGTTCTCGGAGACGACCTCCTCGGTGAGGGTGGGCCGCTGGGAGATGAGCATGTGCTACCTCTTTCGATTCTCGGCGCCCGCTATTTGACGCCGTGGGAACCCACCGTCGCCGGGCGGGCCGCGGTGTGCGGCCCGCCCGGCGACGAGGGAGGACAGATCACTTCGAGTAGAGCTCGACGATCAGCTGCTCCTGCAGCGGCACCTCGATCTGGGCGCGCTCGGGGAGCTGGTGGACGAGGATCCGCAGGGTCGTGGGGACGACCTGCAGCCACGCCGGGACGGGACGCTCACCGAGCGTCTCCTGGGCGATCTCGAACCAGTCCATCTTGGTGGACTTGGGACGGACATCGATGATGTCGTACTGCGAGACGCGGTAGCTCGGGATGGTCACCTTCTGGTCGTTGACCAGGAAGTGGCCGTGCGCCACGAGCTGACGGGCCTGGCGGCGCGTCCGCGCGAGACCCGCGCGGTACACGACGTTGTCCAGCCGCGACTCGAGGATCTGGAGGAGGTTCTCACCGGTCTTACCGGCGCGGCGGTTGGCCTCCTCGTAGTAGCGACGGAACTGCTTCTCCATCACGCCGTAGGTGAAGCGGGCCTTCTGCTTCTCCTGCAGCTGGGTGCGGTACTCGGACTCCTTGATCCGCGCACGGCCGTGATGACCGGGCGGGAAGGGCCGACGTTCGAATGCGGTGTCTCCACCCACGAGGTCCACGCCGAGACGGCGGGACTTGCGGGTGACGGGGCCGGTGTAACGTGCCATGGTCTAGTGCGTTCCTTCCGGCTCAGACTCGACGCCGCTTGGGCGGACGACAGCCGTTGTGGGGCTGGGGGGTGACATCGGAGATCGTGCCCACCTCGAGGCCGGCGGCCTGGAGGGAGCGGATCGCGGTCTCACGTCCCGAGCCGGGGCCCTTGACGAACACGTCGACCTTCTTGACGCCGTGCTCCTGCGCCTTGCGGGCCGCGTTCTCGGCGGCGAGCTGGGCGGCGAAGGGCGTCGACTTACGCGAGCCCTTGAAGCCGACGTGGCCGGAGGACGCCCATGCGAGGACGCCACCGGACGGGTCGGTGATCGAGACGATGGTGTTGTTGAACGTGCTCTTGATGTGGGCCTGGCCCAGGGGCACGTTCTTCTTATCCTTGCGACGGCCCGTCTTCTTCGGGCCCGCAGCGCGTGACTTGGGGGGCATTACTTCTTCTTTCCGGCGACGGTCTTCTTCGGACCCTTACGGGTACGGGCATTGGTCTTGGTGCGCTGACCACGGACGGGCAGGCCACGACGGTGACGCAGTCCCTGGTAGCTACCGATCTCGATCTTCCGGCGGATATCGCCCTGGATCTCGCGGCGGAGGTCACCCTCCACCTTGTAGTTGCCCTCGATGTCGTCACGAAGGACGGTCAGCTGCTCGTCGGAGAGGTCCTTGGTGCGCAGATCGGGGCTGATACCCGTACGCTCCAGGATCTCCAGCGACCGGGTGCGACCGATGCCGAAAATGTAGGTGAGCGCGATCTCCATGCGCTTGTCGCGTGGGAGATCGACGCCGGCAAGGCGTGCCATGTGGCGTATCTCTTTCGTCGTGCGGTAGGTCTGCTCCCCGACCGTCCCCGATCCGGATGGTCATCTCTCGATGAGCAACCGTCCGGGGCCCCGGCCTCCGCAACCGGGGGTACGAACCCGCCGACCCCTTTCGCGGAGGCGGCGGCTGGTACGGGGAGTTGAGCGTCTTTACTTGTAGCGGTAGACGATCCGTCCACGCGTCAGGTCGTAGGGCGAGAGCTCCACGACCACGCGATCCTCCGGGAGGATGCGGATGTAGTGCTGCCGCATCTTCCCGCTGATGTGGGCGAGGACCTTGTGCCCGTTCTCGAGCTCGACGCGGAACATTGCGTTCGGCAACGGCTCGACGACACGGCCCTCGACCTCGATGGCTCCGTCTTTCTTTGCCATGCTGGTTACGGTCCTCCACGATTCCCCGGATGACGTCTACCGGATTGTGGTGCACTGGTGGGCACACCGACGTATAAGCCTACGCGAGGTCGCTGGTCAGCGCCAATCGCGACGAACCGGCCCGCCCGGCCACCTGTCAGACGTAGCAGGCGCGACCGGCGGGGGCGCCCTCGAACCGCTGCTGTAGCCAGTTCATGGCCGCCGGCAGCTTCTCCACCGCGCCCAACAGATGCTCGGGCGCAAGGCCGGGTTCCCAGGTGACCGGCGCCCCCTCGCGGCAGTACCGCTTCGCCGTCTCCTCCGCGTCCCAGAACGGCACGAGAGGATCGGTGCCGGAATGCCACATGAACACCGGCACCCGCGGCACATCCGGACTGAGGCGGACGCTGTTCTCGGCGAATGCGCGCATGAGCCCCTCCTCCGCCATGAGGTCGCCGCCACGCAGGACCATCGGGACCGACCGGAACGCGCCGAAGGTCAGCAGCGTCGCGGTACACCGGCCCTTCAGCTGGTGGTAGAGATGCCAACCGTCAGGGGTGAGCTTCTCCTCGAGACGGATCGCTTCCGGGTACTCACGGGCCATCCCCACCGCGGCGGCGAACGCCAACCCGAACGCCGGGTGCGGCTGGTTGCCGATCATCCGCGCCATCGTGGTCATGTCCGTCGGGACGCCGCCCTTCGCAACGCCCACCAGGTTCACGTCGGGGGCGTAGTCGTCGTGCAGGAGCGAGACCCAGGCACTGGCGATGCCGCCCCCCGAGTACCCCAGCGCGCCGAACCGGCTGTTCCGGGAATCGAAACGAGGGTCATCCCGCACCGCCCGCATGCCGTCGAGGACGATGCGCCCGGACAGCTGTCCCCCCGGGTATGCGACCTTGGGTCCCAGATGGTCCGGGATGATGACGGTCCAGCCCTGGTCCAGACGGGACCGGAGGAAGACCATGGCGTTGTCCTGCACGGTCTCGAGGGTGGGGTGCACGAGGGTCTCGGTGGGCGCACACCGCTGCCCCAACGCGTTGAGGTAGTGCTGGTAGCTCAGGACCGGGCCGTCGGGGCGGGCGTGATGGGGCCGGACCACGGTCGCGGTGGCCAGCAGCGGCCGGTCCCGAGTGTCCGTGGACCGGTACGCGATCTCGGTGACGCCGTACCCGAGGAATACCGGCATCGTCACGGTCCTGGAGTTGATGACCCGGCCCGGCGCCGCATCCGCGAGCGCCTGCGGGTCAGCGTGGTAGAAGGGTCCGGGCTGCGGGTCCTCCGCGATCGACCCCGCGCCGCCCTCCGCCACGGATTGTGCGGCGGCTCCCTGCGTTACGAGCAGGGCCTGCGCTAGCACGAGGGAGAGCATCACCAGGACCGCGACCGCGGGACGCACTGACGTGGGGAGTTCCCGGGGAACGCGGACGGGTGTTGGCATGCCCTGACCTTTCAGGCCGATCTGAACCGAGAGAACATGCTAACCCGACCGCGGTCGTCCGCGGCCGGCCCCCCGGGCCCGAGCGACGCCGGCCCCCGGGCCGGCCTGCGCCCTCCGGGGCGCGGGACGACCCGCCTCAGCCGAGTGGACGGGGGGTGAGGATCCGGGGCCCGTCCGCTGTGACGGCGACGGTGTGTTCCCAGTGCGAGGCCGGCGAGCCGTCGACGGTGACGACCGTCCAGTCATCCGACAGGGTCCGCGTGTCGGTCTCTCCGCCGAGAACCAGCATCGGCTCGATCGCCAGGACCGACCCCTCCTGGAGGCGCGGTCCCCTACCGGGCTTGCCCTCGTTGGCGAGGAACGGCCATTCGTGCATCTCACGGCCGATGCCGTGGCCGCCGAAACCGTCGACGATCCCGAGTGAGACGCCGTGCCGTTCCTCGGCCCGCCGGGTGGCCACCTCGAGCGCGTGCGACACGTCGGTCAACCTGTTCCCCGGGAGCATCGCGCGCATGCCCACCTCGAGGACCTCACGTGTCGCGTCGTTGAGGGCGGCGACATCGGGCGCGAGGGAGCCCACGCCGAACGTCCACGCCGAGTCCCCGTGCCATCCCTCGAGGATGGCTCCGCAGTCGATAGAGACGAGGTCCCCTTCCCGCAGCACCGTCTCCGGTCCGGGGATCCCGTGCACCACGACCTCGTTGACGGAGGAACAGATGGAGCCGGGGAAACCCTCGTACCCCTTGAAGGACGGTATGGCGCCGGACTCGCGGATCACCTGCTCAGCGACCTCGTCGAGATCACCTGTCGTCGCGCCCGGGACGGCGGCGTCCCGGACCGCGATGAGCGTGCGGCCGACGATGCGCCCCGCCGCCTCCATCGCGTCCAGTTCCCCCGCTGTGCGGGCGGTGACGACGCCCTTGCGCGACCGGCCGAGCACGGCGGGCGTCAGCGACCCAGCGCGGCGAGCGCGCGGGCGTTGATCTCCTCGACCGAACCGACGGCGTCGATGCTCTTGACGTCGCCCGCGTAGTACTCGAGCAGAGGGGCGGTCTCGGACCGGTACACCGACATGCGGTTGCGGATGACGTCCTCGGTGTCGTCCTCGCGACCGCGGGCCAGCATCCGCTGGACGACCGTGTCGTCGTCGACCTTGAACTCCAGCACCGCGTCGAGGGAGCACCCCGCCTCGGAGAGCATGTCCTTGAGGGCGTCCGCCTGCGCGACGCTGCGGGGGTATCCGTCGAGCAGGAAGCCCTCCGCGGCGTCGGGCTCGGCGATCCTGGCCTTGACCATGCGGTTGGTCAGCTCGGCCGGGACCAGGTTTCCGGAGTCGATGTACCCCTTCGCCTCCTTGCCCAGATCGGTGCCCTGCGAGATGTTGGCGCGGAAGAGGTCACCGGTCGAGATGTGGGGCACGCCGAGCTTCTCCGACAACAGAGCCGCCTGGGTTCCCTTACCGGCACCGGGAGGGCCGAGGAGGACGAGACGCATGGTGGGGACCTGCCTTTCTACAGTGGGGTTGCTCGGACGAGGCCGCGGCTACTTGAGGAAGCCCTCGTAGTTGCGCTGCATCAACTGGGCTTCGATCTGCTTCACCGTGTCGAGGCCCACGGAGACCATGATGAGCACGGCGGTGCCGCCGAACGGCATGTTCTGCATGTCGCCACCCCCGCTGCCCATGTCGAGGAAGATGTTCGGGAGCACGGCGATGAGGCCGAGGTACAGCGAACCGAAGAGCAGGATCCGGTTGAGGACGTAGCCCAGGTACTCGGCGGTCGGGCGACCGGGACGGATCCCGGGGATGAATCCGCCGTACTTCTTCATGTTCTCGGCCTGCTCCATCGGGTCGAACTGGATGGCCACGTAGAAGTACGCGAAGAAGATGATGAGGGCGAAATACAGGACGATGTAGCCCCAGCTCGACGGGTTCTGGAGGTACTGCATCACGTAGCGCTGCCAGAAACCGTCACCCGACGGCTCGGGGCCCTGCACCAGCTGGGTGATGAGGATCGGCACGTACATGAGCGACGACGCGAAGATCACGGGGATGACGCCCGCCTGGTTGACCTTCAGCGGGAGGTAGGTCGAGGTCCCGCCGTACTGACGGCGACCGACCATCCGCTTGGCGTACTGGACGGGGATCCGGCGCTGTCCCTGCTCGACGAAGACGACGGCGACGACGATGAGCACGACCGCGAACATGACCGCGGCGAACTTCATCGTCGAGGAGTTCTGGTAGATGTTCACGCCCTCTGCGGGGATACGGGACGCGATGCCGGCGAAGATGAGCAGCGACATGCCGTTGCCGACGCCGCGATCGGTGATGAGCTCGCCGAACCACATCACCAGGGCCGCACCGGCGGTCATGACGATCACGATCGTGATGAGCGTGAGCACGTCGTCGTCCATGAGAACGGACTGCCCGTTACCGAGGAGCTGTCCCCGGTCGGCCAACGCGACGATGCCGGCGGACTGGAGCACGGCCAGCGCGATGGTCAGATAGCGCGTGTACTGCGTCATCTTGGCCTGGCCGGACTGCCCCTCCTTCTTCAGCTGCTCGAAGTAAGGGATGACCACGGTGAGTAGCTGGACGATGATGCTCGCCGTGATGAACGGCATGATGCCGATCGCGAAGACGGACAGCTGCAGCAGCGCGCCACCGGAGAACAGGTTGACCAGGGAGTACAACTGGGCGTTGTCCCCGGTCATCGCGGTGTCGAGCAGGCCGCGCAACTTGGGGTAATCGACGCCGGGCGACGGGATCTGCGCGCCGATCCGGTAGAGGATGATGATCCCGAGGGTGAAGAGGATCTTCTTCCTCAGGTCCCGGTCCTTGATCGCGGACGCGAGTGCGGAGAGCACATGTCCTCCTGGTCGTGGTCGGCCGTGGGCCGCCGGTCGTCGTAAGCAGATGCGCCGGGCGCGGGTCACATGGACCGCACGGCGGATGCCGGGCCCGGAGCGCACAACGGGAAAACTCTATCAAGACGAGGGCAGGGGCCGGATCCGAGACTCTCGGACCCGACCCCTGCGCACCTCAGCGGCCCTCGGCGGGCCTACCGGGGATCAGGCCCCGGCCTCCGACACGCTTCCGCCCGCGGCCTCGATCTTGCTCTTGGCCGACGCGGAGACCTTGTCGACGGTCAGTGTGACGGCGACGGAGATCTCCCCGTCACCGAGAACCTTGACCGGCTGGTTCTTGCGGACAGCGCCCGCGTCGACGAGCTCGGTCACGCCGATCTCGCCGCCGTTGGGGAACAGCCGCTGGATGTCGGACACGTTGACGACCTGGAAGACGACCTTGTTGCGGTTCTTGAAGCCCTTGAGCTTCGGGAGCCGCATGTGGATCGGCATCTGGCCGCCCTCGAACGCCGCGGGGACGTTCTTACGCGCCTTGGTGCCCTTGGTACCGCGACCGGCCGTCTTGCCCCGCTTGCCGCCTTCACCGCGACCAACGCGGATCTTGTCGGTGTGGGCGCCCGGCGCGGGACGCAGGTGGTGCAACTTGATGGTCATTCTCACTCCGTCTCTTCGACCACGACGAGGTGGTTCACGACGTTGATGAGACCCCGGGTCTGCGCGTTGTCCTCACGCACGACCGACTTCCGGATGCCCTTGAGGCCGAGCGTACGCAGGGAGTCCCGCTGGTTCTTCTTGGTCCCGACGGTCCCACGGACCTGGGTGATCTTGAGGTTCGCCATGGTCAGGCCCCCTGTCCGGCACGCGCGCGGAGCATGCCCGCGGGCGCGACGTCCTCGATCGGCAGGCCGCGACGGGCCGCGACCTCCTCTGGACGGTGCAGACCCTTGAGGGCGGCCACGGTCGCGTGAACGACGTTGATGGCGTTGTCCGACCCGAGCGACTTGCACAGGATGTCGTTGACGCCGGCGGCCTCGAGCACGGCGCGCGCGGCGCCACCGGCGATGACACCGGTACCCGCGGACGCCGGACGCAGCATGACGACACCGGCGGCGGCCTCACCCTGGATGGGGTGCGGGATCGTGGAGCCGATGAGCGGGACGCGGAAGAAGTTCTTCCGGGCCTCCTCATTGCCCTTCTGGATGGCCGCGGGGACTTCCTTGGCCTTGCCGTAGCCGACGCCGACCATACCGTTGCCGTCACCGAGGATCACGAGCGCGGTGAAGCTGAAACGCCGACCGCCCTTCACGACCTTGGAGACGCGGTTGATGGTGACGACGCGCTCGATGTACTGCGACTTCTCGTCGTCGTGGCGGCCACGACGGTCGTCGCGGCCCCGCCCGCGGCCGCGGTCGCCGCCGCGCCCCTGGGCGTTGTCGTTGGTGTTCTTGTTGTCTGCGGCGGGTCCGTTGCCTCCGCCGTCACGACGCTGACGTCCCGGCATCAGACGGTCCTTCCATTCGCGGTCAGTGCAGTGGTGTTGATCATCAGAACTCCAGCCCACCCTCGCGGGCGGCGTCGGCGAGCGACGCGATCCGGCCGTGGTACTTGTTGCCGCCACGGTCGAACACGACGGCGTCGATGCCGGCGGCCTTGGCGCGCTCGGCCAGGAGCTGGCCGACCTTCGCGCTGCGGGCCTTCTTGTCGCCCTCGAGGGACCGCACATCGGCCTCGATGGTCGACGCGGCGGCGAGCGTACGGCCCGCCAGGTCGTCGACGATCTGGGCGTGGATGTGGCGCGAGGAGCGGTTGACGACCAACCGCGGACGCTCCGGCGTGCCGGAGACCTTCTTGCGGAGGCGGTAATGGCGCCGGGCCCGACCCTCGCGACGTGCGGTCGAGGCGTCGGTTCCCAGCGGGGAACGCTTCTTGGTGCTGCTCATGATCACTTACCCGTCTTTCCGACCTTGCGACGGACCTGCTCGCCGGCGTAGCGGATGCCCTTGCCCTTGTACGGGTCGTGCTTCCGCAGTCGCTTGATGTTGGCGGCGATCTGGCCCACCTGCTGCTTGTCGATACCGGAGATCGAGAACTTGGTCGCACCGTCGACGGCGAACGTGATGCCCGCCGGGGCGGCGACCGGCACCGGGTGCGAGTAACCGAGGGCGAACTCGAGGTCCGAGCCCTTGGCCACGACGCGGTATCCGACGCCGAAGATCTCCATGTCCTGCTTGTAACCCTCGGTCACGCCCACGACCATGTTGTTGACCAGCGAGCGGGAGAGGCCGTGCAGGGAGCGGTTGTCGCGGTGGTCGTCGGGACGGTTCAGCGTGAGGGTGCCCTCCTCGACTGTCACCGAGATGGGCTCGGGCAGCACCTGGGTGAGCTCACCCTTGGGGCCCTTGACCGTGATGGTCTGGCCGTCGACCTTGATGTCGACACCGGACGGGACTGTGATCGGAGCCTTGCCGATACGTGACATTTCGTCGCCCCCTTACCAGACGTAGGCGAGGACTTCCCCGCCCACCTTCTTGTTGTTCGCCTGACGGTCGGTGAGCAGACCCTGGGACGTCGAGATGATCGCGACGCCCAGCCCGCCGAGGACCTTGGGCAGTTCGGTGGACTTGGCGTACACACGCAGACCCGGCTTCGAGATGCGCTTGATGCCCTGGATGCTCCGCTGGCGGGACGGGCCGTACTTCAGATCGATGGTGAGCTTCTTGCCCACCTCGGCGTCGGAGACGGCGTAGTCGGCGATGTAACCCTCCTGCTTGAGGATCGCCGCGATGTTGCCCTTGAGCTTGGAATGCGGCATCGACACGGTGTCGTGGAACGCCGAGTTGGCGTTACGCACACGCGTCAGCATGTCCGCGATGGGATCGGTCATCGACATGGATGGACCATGTTCCTTTCTCGTAACGGTTCCCATGCAACACGCCCGCCCGGCGACCTGTGGGTCGCCCGCGAACGCCGTGGGCCTATCACGAAGAGTGCGAATGTTCTCTTGTATGGGATCCGGCCCCCCGTGGGGCGCTCGGGTGTCCCGCCGTTCACAGTGCTCTTCTCACTGCTCACGACCAGACGACTGGGCCGTCTGCCCGTCGCCGGGGACCCGCGATGCGGTGCCCCGGCGAGGACGGCCGGTCCGGCCTGTCAGGAGAGGATCAGTTCTCCTTGAAGGGGAAACCGAGGTGCTTGAGAAGCGCCCGGCCCTCTTCGTCGTTCGTCGCGGTGGTGACGACCGTGATGTCCATGCCGCGCGGACGATCGACCTTGTCGACGTCGATCTCGTAGAACATCGTCTGCTCGTTGAGACCGAAGGTGTAGTTGCCGTGGCCGTCGAACTGCTTGCCGGAGAGGCCGCGGAAGTCGCGGATACGCGGCAGGGCGACGGTCGTCAGGCGGTCCAGGAACTCCCACATGCGGTCGCCACGGAGGGTGACGCGCGCGCCGATGGGCATGCCCTCACGCAGCTTGAACTGCGCGATGGACTTGCGGGCCCGGCGGACCTCCGGCTTCTGGCCGGTGATCAGGGTGAGGTCGTTGATCGCGCCGTTGATGAGCTTGGCGTCGCGAGCGGCGTCGCCGACGCCCATGTTGACGACGACCTTGACGACGCCCGGGATCTGCATGACGTTCGCGTATTCGAACGTCTCGTTCAGCGCCGGCTTGATCTCGCTACGGTACTTCGCCTTGAGGCGCGGGGTGTAGCCGGTGGGAAGAGCGGTATCGGTCATGGTCACAGGTCCTTCCCGGTCTTACGCGAGACACGGACGCGCTTGCCGTTCTCGTCGGTGCGGATTCCGACCCGGGTCGGGGTGCCGTCGGCGTCCACGACCATCACGTTGGACACGTGGATCGGGGCCTCCTGGGTGACGATGCCGCCGGAGGAGGCGCCACGCTCGGCAGCCGAGTTGGAGGTGTGCTTCTTGATGCGGTTGACGCCCTCGACGAGGACCTTCTCCTGGGCGGGGAAGGCCTGGATGACCTTGCCCTTCGCGCCCTTGTCCTTGCCCGAGATGACGAGCACGGTGTCGCCCTTGTGAACCTTCATGTCAGAGCACCTCCGGAGCCAGCGAGACGATGCGCATGAACTTCTTGTCGCGCAGCTCGCGGCCGACGGGCCCGAAGATGCGCGTGCCACGCGGGTCGTTGTCGTTCTTGATGATGACGGCGGCGTTCTCGTCGAACTTGATGTACGACCCGTCCGGGCGACGGCGCTCCTTGGCGGTGCGCACGATGACGGCCTTGACGACCTCACCCTTCTTGACGTTGCCGCCGGGGATGGCGTCCTTGACGGTGGCGACGATGATGTCGCCCACGCCCGCATAGCGACGCTTGGACCCGCCGAGAACGCGGATGCAGAGAATCTCCTTGGCACCCGTGTTGTCGGCGACCTTCAGCCGCGACTCCTGCTGGATCATGGTTCTCCTGACCAGGTCTGTTCGATGTGTGCCGGATACCGACCCGACACACGCGGTCATGCCGCCCGGGCGCGCGAAACGTACGCGCCAGCTCGGGCAACTGTTCCAGTGTAGGGTGCCGCCCCTGCGCGGCCCAAATCCCGGTCAGTTGCCGCCCGACCCCGCCGACCCCGCGCCCAGCATGCGGAGCGACCCGGAGGAGCCGGCCGAGCCCGTCCCGCCCGAAGAGCCGGCCGAGCCGGCCGAGCCCAGGGAGCCGAGCGGGCTGTGCTCGCGATCCGCCACTCCCCCGGTCGTGGCCCGCGAGTTGGGAACGGCGGCATCGAGCCCGGAGAGGATGTGCTGCAGCCCCGGAAGCATCTGCGGGACGAAGGTCGGCCAGTTGTGGATACCCGCGTCCATGTAGACGACCTGCAGATCGACATCCGGGACCCCGCGCAGTGCGCCCTCGAGCGCGCGGGTGCTCTCGTAGGACCCCTTCTCGAGGATGTGGCCGTCGAGCAGCACGACTTCGTTACTCCCGAAGTACCCCAGCTCGGTCGATCCGACGAGCCCGGTGGCAGCGCTGAGGAACACGGACTGTCCGGCCAGCCCGCTCGGGTCGGCGACCGTGTCGTGGTCCTCCCACGCCTGCGATCCCCGTGGTCCCCACATGTTGGTCACCTCACCGTGGCGGGCGGCCACGGTCAGACGGGCGTACTGGTACCCGAGCTCGTCCAGTGTCGAATAGGCACCCGACACTCCCCCGGCCCCGCTGAACATCTCCGGAGTGGAGTTGGCCAGGTGGAGCGCCGACGCCGCCCCCATCGAGACGCCCAACACGCCCCAGTCCCCGTTGTGCGCGAGCCCGTCGGCGGTGCCTTCGAGACCCTGCTCGAGCAGCGGCGGCAGCTCCTCGGTCAGGAACGTCTCCCAGCTGTTGGGGCCGAGGACCGGATCGTCGGTCCGCCAGTCGGACCACATCGATGACGGAGCGCCGGTCGGCGCGATCACGTTGACGTCGAGGTCGCGCACGGCCGGATCGCCCCAGCCCATGCCACCGCTCCAGCCCGAGGGGGACTCGCTGCCCACACCGTCGAGGAAGTAGACGTTGGGGGCGTCGACGCCCGCGGGAGCGCGGTAGACCTCCACCCGCACGACCCGCTGCATCGTCGCCGACGTGACCGTCCAGACCTCGGCGCGCCCGTCGACCTCGTGTGGGGACGCGGGGAAGAGCGGATCTATGCTCCGCACCTCGGACCGGGTGATCGACTTGTCGCGGACCGCTATCGGCTGCCCGGGCGGCAGCGAGCTGCCGGGGCGGGCGAAATCCCCGGACCCGGCGTCCGCGAGTGATCCGAGGACGCCCGTCAACGGGATCGGCGCGCCGAGATGGGTCGAGGCGGCAATACTCAGCGACGGTACCCCGAACAGGCTCCCGGGCACGACGCTCGGCGCCAGGGACGCAGGGTCGACGGACCCCGGCCCGATCGATCCGGCGTCGGGGCTCTGCGCGGCGGCCGGCACGGCCCCGCCGGCGATCAGAGCCACCGCGGCTGCCGACGCGGCGAGGGCGCGCAATCCGCGGGCGGCCCCGGCTCGCACTTCCTTCCGCTGGTGATTATCCACTCGTACGGTCATGTGGCGTCCTGTCCTGGCTGGGCGATGTCGCTGTCGTGTGTGAGGCTCCGGTCCGTACCCGGGCCGATGACACAGTACGTTCCCCGTCGTATCAGCGTCTACTCATGTGACAAATGCGAACAACCCGCCCCCGGGAATCCCAGGGGCGGGTTGCTCGTGTGGAGCGGGGCGGACCTACTTGGCGCGCTCCAGGACCTCCACGAGGCGGTACCGCTTCGAGGCGGACAGCGGGCGGGTCTCCATGATCCGCACGCGGTCGCCGACACCGGCGGTGTTGGTCTCGTCGTGCGCCTTGACGCGCTCCGTACGTCGCATGATCTTGCCGTACAGCGGGTGCTTCACGCGGTCCTCGAGCTCGACGACGATGGTCTTCTCCATCTTGTCGGACACGACGTACCCGATCCGCACCTTGCGGCTGTTGCGCTCGGTGTTCTCGTTGGACTCAGTCACAACTGCTTCCTTGTCACTCACTTGGCATCACCCGGCGCCGCCGACAGCCCGAGCTCGCGCTCGCGCATGACAGTGTAGATGCGAGCGATGTCGTGACGGACGACACGCAGGCGACGGTTGTTGGTCAGCTGACCGGTGGCCATCTGGAAGCGCAGGTTGAACAGCTCTTCCTTGGCCTCACGCAGACGCGCGGTCAGCGCTTCCGCGTCGAGCTCGCGCAGCTCGGGGGCGGTGGTTCCACTAGCCATCAGAACTGCTCCTCCCGGGTCACGATGCGGGTCTTACAGGGGAGCTTGTGCTGCGCGCGGCGAAGCGCCTCGCGAGCGGTCTCCTCGTTCGGGTACGACATCTCGAAGAGGATGCGCCCCGGCTTGACGTTGGCGACCCACCACTCGACCGAGCCCTTACCGGAACCCATGCGGACCTCGGCGGGCTTCTTGGTCAGCGGACGGTCCGGGTAGATGTTGATCCAGACCTTGCCACCACGCTTGATGTGGCGGTTGATGGCGATACGAGCGGACTCGATCTGACGGTTGGTGACGTACGCCGGCTCGAGGGCCTGGATGCCGTAGTCACCGAACGTCACCTTGGTGCCGCCCTTGGCCGCACCGCTGCGGCCGGGGTGGTGCTGCTTGCGGTGCTTGACGCGCTTCGGGATCAGCACGGTCAGGCCTCCTTGTTTTCTGCGGGCGCCTCGGCCGGGGCAGCCGAGCCGGCGCGGCCGGTCTCGGTGCTGGTGGCCGTGGTGCCCTGGGCGCCGGAGCGACGGGGCCGGCCGGCACCGCGCTCGCGGCGCGGGCCACGGTCAGCGCCACCGCGGTTGCTGGACTGGGCGTACTGGTCGGACTCGCGGCGACCGCCCACGACGTCGCCCTTGTAGATCCACACCTTGACGCCGATGCGACCGAAGGTCGTCTTGGCCTCGTAGGTGCCGTAGTCGATCTCGGCACGCAGGGTGTGGAGCGGGACGCGGCCCTCGTGGTAGCGCTCCGAGCGGGACATCTCGGCACCGCCGAGACGGCCCGAGCAGACCACCTTGATGCCCTTGACCTGCGGCTGGCGCATGGCGGACTGGATGCCCTTGCGCATCGCGCGGCGGAAGGCGACGCGGTTGGACAGCTGCTCGGCGATGCCCTGGGCGACGAGCTGGGCGTCGGCCTCGGTGTTCTTGATCTCGAGGATGTTGAGGTGGACCTGCTTGCCGGTGAGCTTCTCGAGCTCGCCACGCAGGCGGTCGGCCTCGGCGCCACGACGACCGATCACGATGCCGGGACGGGCGGTGTGGATGTCCACGTGGACTCGGTCACGGGTACGCGAGATGTCCACGCCCGAGATGCCGGCCCGCTCCATGCCCTTCGACAGGAGCTGGCGGATCTTGATGTCCTCGGACACGTAGTCGGCGTACTGCTTGTCGGCGAACCACTTGGACGTCCAGTCCGAGGTGATGCCCAGACGGAAGCCGTGCGGATGGATCTTCTGTCCCATTTAGCGGGCACCTCCCTGGTTACGACGTCCCCGGCCGGATCCGGCCTTCTCGGGCACGCTGGTCACCTCGACGGTGATGTGGCTCGTGCGCTTCCGCACGCGGAAGGCCCGGCCCTGGGCGCGCGGACGGAACCGCTTCAGGGTCGGCCCCTCGTCGGCGTACGCCGTGGTGACGACCAGGGTCCGGGGATCCAGATCCAGGTTGTTCTCGGCGTTCGCGATCGCCGACGCCAGAACCTTGGCGACCGGCTCGCTGGCGGACTGCGGGGCGAACCGCAGGATGTCCAGCGCGTCAGAGGCGTCCTTGCCTCGGACCAGGTCGATCACACGACGCGCCTTCATGGGCGTGACGCGGACGAACTTAGCGGTGGCGCGGGCGGTGAGCTTCTGCTCGGCCTGCGCGTCGTTCTTCTGGGTGTCAGTGCTCATCGACGCTTACTCTTCCGATCGTCCTTGATGTGCCCCTTGAACGTGCGCGTCGGCGCGAACTCGCCGAGCTTGTGACCCACCATCGAGTCGGACACGAACACGGGCACATGCTTGCGGCCGTCGTGGACGGCGAACGTGTGGCCGATGAAATCGGGCAGGATCGTCGAGCGACGCGACCAGGTCTTGATGACCTGATGAGTGCCCTTGTCGTTCTGCACGTCCACCTTCGCGAGGAGGTGTTCGTCGACGAACGGACCCTTCTTGAGACTACGAGGCATCCTAGTTTCCCTCCTTAGCGCTTCTTACCGGTGCGACGGCGACGGACGATGAGGCTGTCGCTCGCCTTGTTGGGCTTGCGGGTCCGGCCCTCGGGCTGGCCCCACGGGCTGACGGGGTGACGTCCACCGGACGTCTTGCCCTCGCCACCACCGTGCGGGTGGTCGATGGGGTTCATGACCACACCACGGACGGTCGGGCGGACGCCCTTCCACCGCATGCGGCCGGCCTTACCCCAGTTGATGTTGGCCTGCTCGGCGTTGCCGACCTCGCCGATCGTGGCGCGGCAGCGCACGTCGACCCGGCGGATCTCACCGGACGGCATACGCAGGGACGCGTAGGTGCCCTCCTTGCCGAGCAGCTGGATACCGGCGCCGGCCGCGCGGGCCATCTTGGCGCCGCCGCCCGGGCGCAGCTCCACCGCGTGCACGACCGTGCCGGCGGGGATGTTGCGGAGCGGCAGGTTGTTGCCGGTCTTGATGTCGGCGCCTGCGCCCGACTCCACCTTCATGCCCTGCTTGAGGTTGCGGGGGGCGAGGATGTAGCGCTTCTCGCCGTCCGCGTAGTGCAGGAGCGCGATGTTCGCGGTGCGGTTCGGGTCGTACTCGATGTGCGCCACGGTGGCGAGCACGCCGTCCTTGTCGTTCCGACGGAAGTCGATGACACGATACTGACGCTTGTGCCCACCGCCCTTGTGGCGGGTGGTGATGCGGCCGTGGCCGTTACGGCCGCCGGTCTTGCTGAGCGGGCGCAACAGCGACTTCTCGGGCGTCGAGCGGGTGATCTCGGCGAAGTCCGAGACGCTCGAGCCGCGACGACCGGGGGTCGTGGGCTTGTACTTGCGGATAGCCATGAGGTTCTCTCGTCCTTAACTCTTCCCGCCCTCAGGCGGTCAGACCCGGGATCTCGATGGGCTTGCTGTCGGCCGCGAGGGTCACGATGGCGCGCTTGGTGCTCTTGCGCTGTCCGTACCCGGTGCGGGTGCGCTTGCGCTTGCCCTGACGGTTAGCGGTGTTCACGGACTCCACCGTGACGCCGAAGATCTCCTGGATGGCGATCTTGATCTGCGTCTTGTTGGCGTCCGGGGCCACCAGGAACGTGTACACGCCCTGCTCGAGCAGGCCGTATGCCTTCTCGGAGACGACCGGGGCGAGGATCACGTCCCGGGGATCGGCGACGGTGCTCACTTGTCGGCCTCCTTCGCAGCCTTGCCGGCGAGCGAACGGCTCGCCTGCGTGACGAACGCGTCCAGAGCCTCGACCGAGAACACGACGTCGTCGGCGTTCAGGACGTCGTAGGTGTTGAGCTGATCCGGAGCGATCGGGTGGACATGATCGAGGTTGGCGGCGGAGCGCCACGCGGCGAGGTCCTCGCGGCCGACGACGATCAGGAACTTCTTCCGGTCGGACAGGGTGCCGAGGAAGTCACGGACACCGGAGGTCGACGGCTTCTGGCCCTCGACGAACTCGGTGACCACGTGGATACGCTCGCTGGCGGCCCGGTCGGACAGGGCGCCACGCAGAGCGGCGGCCTTCATCTTCTTGGGCGTGCGCTGCGAGTAGTCGCGCGGCTTGGGGCCGTGGACCGTGCCGCCGCCGGTGTAGGCGGGGGCGCGGGTCGAGCCCTGACGGGCGCGGCCGGTGCCCTTCTGGCGGAACGGCTTACGACCGCCGCCGCGGACCTCGCCGCGGGTCTTGGTCGAGTGGGTGCCCTGGCGCGCCGCGGCGAGCTGGGCCACCACGACCTGGTGCATCAGGGGCAGATTGGGCTCGACGCCGAAGATCTCGGCGGGGAGCTCGACCGAGCCGTCGGTCGAGCCGGCCGGGGTACGGACATCCAGCTTGAGGTTCACGGTGTTCTCCGTCGTGGTCATGCGCGCGCACCGCCCTTCACAGCGGAACGGACCATCACGAGGCCGCCGTTGCGACCCGGGATGGCTCCCTTGATGAGGAGGACGCCGGCCTCGGCGTCAACCTTGTGGACCTTGAGGTTCATGGTGGTCACACGCTCGTTGCCCATGCGGCCGGCCATGGCCTTGCCCTTGAAGACGCGGCCGGGCGTCGAGGCGCCTCCGATGGAACCGGGCTTACGGTGCACCGCCTGGGTACCGTGCGAGGCGCCCTGACCAGCGAAGCCGTGGCGCTTCATGGTGCCGGCGAACCCCTTGCCCTTCGACGTGCCGGTGACGTCGACGAAGGCACCGTCCTCGAACACGTCGGCGCCGATCTCCTGGCCGATCTCGAAGCCGGAGGCCTGCTCGGCGTTGTCGAGCCGGATCTCGGCGATATGCCGGCGCGGGGTGACCCCGGCCTTCTCGAACTGACCCGCGACCGGCTTGGTGACCTTGCGGGGGTCGATCGCGCCGAACGCGATCTGGACGGCGTTGTAGCCGTCGTTCTCTTCGGTACGAATCCCGGTCACGACGCACGGCCCGGCCTTCACGACGGTCACCGGGACCACCCGGTTGTTCTCGTCGAAGACCTGGGTCATGCCGAGCTTGGCGCCCAGGATGCCCTTGATCTCGGTGTTACTCATCTGTTCACTGTCTCCGCTGCACGTTGCTTGCTGACCGCTACGCGGTCGGAGGTCACTGGATGTTGACGTCGACGCTGGCAGGCAGGTCGATGCGCATGAGCGCGTCCACGGTCTTCGGCGTGGGGTCGAGAATGTCGATCAACCGCTTGTGGGTACGCATCTCGAAGTGCTCACGCGAATCCTTGTACTTGTGCGGCGAGCGGATGACGCAGTAGACGTTCTTCTCGGTGGGCAGCGGCACGGGGCCGACGACACGAGCACCCGTACGGGTCACCGTCTCGACGATCTTGCGCGCCGATGCGTCGATGGCCTCGTGATCATAGGCCTTGAGCCGGATGCGGATCTTTTGTCCCGCCACTTCGTCCTCTTCTCCTCCCGCCCGTGAAGGCGGCTGTCGTGAGCGCCCTCGCCGCGCGGGGACACTACTGTGTTCGCTTGTCATACGTGACACCGTCAGACCGTCGATAACCCGGTCCCGTGCATCGGTGCCCGTCGTGGAGGTCTCCCCCGTGCACACACGTGACACGACTACGAGACCCCCAGAGGACGGGATGCCGCACACTCGCGCGAGGCGAGGATGACGGCGGACCGATCCGCTGCCGCTGTTGACGTGTCACGACGCGTCCACGCAGTCGGGCGTGTCGCCCTCCCGCTTTCCCGGCGGGTGATCGCTCACCCGCCACTGTCGTGCTCGCCCGGCCAACCCGACCCAGCGCACCGATCCCTGAGGACCCATACGCAGACGCCGCCTTGTCCGGGCAACTCGACCAGTATGCAGTACATCGTGGCCGAGGGCAAAATCGGCGGGCCCGACGCCTTACTCCCGCACCGCCTCAGCCCGGACATCGCCGCGTCGGGCATGCTGATGTGGGTACCGTCGGGGAGATCAACGACCGCGTCCGCCCACTAGGAGATCTGCCCGTGAACAGTCGACGTGAACCCCGTGACCCGGTCGCCTATCGAAGGGACAGGCGGCAGGCCGTCCTCCGCCATCATCCCGACAAGGGCGGCGATCCCGACGCGCTCCTGCGCGCTCTCGAAGAGGTCGACAGGCGACACGGCGTGGTGGGCGCCGGTCGCGGCGATCACGGCGCCAGCGCCGAACAGGTCGCCGCGGTCGCCGTCACGGCGTTCGCGGGGGTCGCCGCGGTCGGTTTGTCCGTCGCCATGAGCATCCTGGGCCGCCGACGATGATCGACTCGGGACCACCGCCGCCAGCGAATGCGTGAAGGGCGCCCCACCTCTTGGTGGGACGCCCTTCACGAGTAGCGCGAGTTGCTCACCCGCGCCGTGGGATCACTCGATCACTTGATGATCTTCGTGACCTGGCCGGCGCCGACGGTGCGGCCACCCTCACGGATGGCGAACCGCAGGCCCTCGTCCATCGCGACCGGCTGGATGAGCTCGACGCTCATCTCGGTGTTGTCGCCCGGCATGACCATCTCGGTGCCCTCGGGGAGGGTCACGACGCCGGTCACGTCCGTGGTACGGAAGTAGAACTGCGGGCGGTAGTTGTTGAAGAACGGCGTGTGACGGCCACCCTCGTCCTTGGACAGGATGTACGCCTGACCCTCGAACGTGGTGTGCGGGGTGTAGGCGCCCGGCTTGATGACGACCTGGCCGCGCTCGACGTCCTCACGCTTGAGGCCACGCACCAGCAGACCGACGTTGTCGCCGGCCTCGCCGTAGTCGAGCAGCTTACGGAACATCTCGATGCCCGTGATGGTGGTCTTGGTGGCCTTGTCGCGGATGCCGATGAGCTCGACGTCCTCGTTGACGTTGATCCGGCCACGCTCGATACGACCGGTGACGACGGTGCCACGGCCGGTGATCGTGAAGACGTCCTCGACGGGCATGAGGAACGGCTTGTCCGTCTCACGCTCGGGATCGGGGATCGAGTCGTCGCAGGCCTGCATGAGGTCACGAACGGCCTGGACCCACTTCTCGTCACCCTCGAGCGCCTTCAGCGCCGAGATGTGCACGACGGGGGCGTCCTCGTCGAACTCCTGCGAGGCCAGCAGCTCGCGGACCTCCATCTCGACGAGCTCGAGGATCTCCTCGTCGTCGACCATGTCGCACTTGTTGAGGGCGACGAGGATGTAGGGCACGCCGACCTGACGGGCGAGCAGCACGTGCTCACGGGTCTGGGGCATCGGGCCGTCGGTGGCCGCCACGACCAGGATCGCGCCGTCCATCTGGGCGGCACCGGTGATCATGTTCTTGATGTAGTCGGCGTGACCGGGGGCGTCGACGTGCGCGTAGTGACGCTTCTCGGTCTGGTACTCGACGTGGGAGATGTTGATCGTGATGCCACGAGCCTTCTCCTCCGGCGCCTTGTCGATCTCGTCGAACGCGAAGGCGTCGTTGAGCTCGGGGTAGGTGTCCGCCAGAACCTTGGTGATGGCCGCGGTGGTGGTGGTCTTACCGTGGTCGACGTGACCGATGGTGCCGATGTTAACGTGCGGCTTCGTCCGCTCGAACTTCGCCTTCGCCACTTGTTGTCCTCCTGGACTGGTCTGTCCCCACCCGTCGAGGTGGGCACTGCATTGTGTGGGGTCTGATCTTACTCATCGTGCCGTGAGGCACGAACCGGCGGCCACCCGGAGGTTCGACCGTGCGCCGCCGGCATCGGCCCCGGCGCGCCTTCACAGACGCACCGGAGCCGTACCGGTCACTCGCCGGTCGCCTTGGCGATGATCTCCTTGGCCACGCTCGCCGGGACCTCGGCGTAGTGGGAGAAGACCATCGAGTAGTTGGCCCGGCCCTGCGTCTTCGACCGGAGGTCACCGACGTAGCCGAACATCTCGGAAAGCGGCACGTTGGCCTTCACGACGCGGGCGCCGGAGCGCTCCTCCATCGCGTTGACCTGGCCGCGGCGGGAGTTGAGGTCGCCGATGACGTCACCCATGTAGTCCTCCGGCGTCACGACCTCGACGGCCATGAGCGGCTCCAGGATCACGGGCTGGCACTTACGGGCGGCCTCCTTGAAGGCCATCGAACCCGCGACCTTGAACGCCATCTCGGACGAGTCCACCTCGTGGTACGCGCCGTCGACCAGGGTGGCCTTGATGTTGACCATCGGGTACCCGGCGAGGATGCCGTACTGCATCGCGTCCTGGATACCGGCGTCCACGGAGGGGATGTACTCCTTGGGGACGCGGCCACCGGTGACCTTGTCGCTGAACTGGTAGGTCTCGCCCTCTTCGACGGCCTCCTGATCGAGCGGCGCGAGCGCGATCTGCACCTTCGCGAACTGACCGGAACCACCGGTCTGCTTCTTGTGGGTGTAGTCGTACTTGTCGATCGAGCCCTTGATGGTCTCACGGTACGCGACCTGCGGCTTGCCGACGTTGGCCTCGACCTTGAACTCGCGCTTCATACGGTCCACGAGGACGTCCAGGTGCAGCTCGCCCATGCCGCCGATGACCGTCTGACCGGTCTCCTCGTCCAGGCGCACGGAGAAGGTGGGGTCTTCCTCGGCGAGCTTCTGGATGGCGGTCGACAGCTTCTCCTGGTCGGCCTTGGTCTTGGGCTCGATGGAGACGTCGATAACCGGGTCCGGGAACGTCATCGACTCGAGGACGACCTGGTCGTTCAGGTCGCACAGCGTGTCACCGGTGGTGGTGTCCTTGAGTCCGATGAAGGCGTAGATGTTGCCGGCCACGGCCTCGTCGACCGGGTTCTCCTTGTTGGCGTGCATCTGGAAGAGCTTGCCGACACGCTCCTTCTTGCCCTTGGTCGAGTTGGCGACCTGGGCACCCGGCTCGACCCGACCCGAGTAGACGCGCACGAACGTGAGCTTACCGAAGAAGGGGTGCACGGCGATCTTGAACGCCAGCGCGGAGAACGGCTCGTCCTTGGACGGCTTCCGGAGGATCTCGGTCTCCTCGTCGCCGACCTTGTGGCCGTGGACCTCGCCGATGTCGAGCGGGGTCGGGAGGAAGTCGATGACCGCGTTGAGCATCGGCTGGATGCCCTTGTTCTTGTACGCGGAACCGCACAGGACCGGGTACACCTCGGAGTTGACGGTCATCTTGCGGATGGCCGCCTTGATCTCGTCGAGGGTTAGCTCTTCGCCGCCGAAGTACTTCTCCATGAGCTCTTCGCTGCTCTCGGCGACGGTCTCGAGGAGCTTCTCGCGGTACTCCTCGGCCTTCTCCTGGAGCTCGGCCGGGATGTCCTGGATCTGCGCCTCGGCGCCGATCTCGGTCTTACCCGGCCAGACGTGGGCCTTCATGGTGAGCAGGTCGACGATGCCGTCGAACTGGTCCTCGGCACCGATCGGCAGCTGCAGGACCAGCGGCTTGGCGCCGAGACGGTCGATGATGGTCTGGACCGTGTAGTAGAAGTCCGCACCCAGCTTGTCCATCTTGTTGACGAAGCAGATGCGGGGGACGTCGTACTTCTCGGCCTGGCGCCAGACCTGCTCGGACTGGGGCTCGACGCCCTCCTTGCCGTCGAAGACGGCGACGGCGCCGTCGAGCACGCGGAGCGAGCGCTCGACCTCGACTGTGAAGTCGACGTGACCCGGGGTATCGATGATGTTGATCTGGTTGTCGTTCCAGAAGCAGGTCACCGCGGCCGAGGTGATCGTGATGCCGCGCTCCTTCTCCTGCTCCATCCAGTCGGTGGTCGACGCGCCGTCGTGGGTCTCGCCGGCCTTGCGGTTGACACCCGTGTAGAACAGGATGCGCTCGGTCGTGGTGGTCTTACCGGCGTCGATGTGCGCCATGATGCCGATGTTTCGGACCTTGTTGAGGTCGGTCAGCACGTCCTGTGCCACGGATTCTCCCGATTGTGAGTCGTCGGTGGCCCGTGCGGTCGGTGTCGACCGTCCGAACCGGGTCGGTGTTACTGCCGGTACCCGCACTCGGTGCGGCCGGTACGGGCCTTGTTCAATGATGCCACCCGGCGGGTGACCGCGGGACCCTGGCCGGGGGGGTCGTTCCCGACACCGCCCCGGCCACGGCCCCACCGGATCACCAGCGGTAGTGCGCGAACGCCCGGTTGGCCTCGGCCATCTTGTGCGTGTCCTCGCGACGCTTGACCGCGGCACCCAGGCCGTTGGCGGCGTCCAGGATCTCGTTGGCGAGACGCTCGACCATCGTGTTCTCGCGACGCTGCCGGGAGAAGGTCACCAGCCAGCGCATCGCCAGGGTCGTCGAACGCCCGGGGCGGACCTCGACGGGCACCTGGTAGGTGGCGCCGCCGACACGACGGGAGCGGACCTCGAGGGCCGGGCGGACGTTGTCCAGGGCCTTCTTGAGGGTGATGACCGGGTCGGTTCCGGTCTTCTCGCGGCAGATCTCCAGCGCCGAGTAGACGATGCGCTCGGCGGTGGTCTTCTTACCGTCGAGGAGGATCTTGTTCACGAGCTGGGTGACCAGCGGCGACCCGTAGACCGGGTCGTTGATGAGCTGGCGCTTCGGGGCGGGACCCTTACGAGGCATTACTTCTCCTTCTTGGCGCCGTAGCGGGAGCGGGCCTGCTTGCGGTCCTTCACACCCTGGGTGTCGAGCGAGCCGCGGATGATCTTGTAACGGACACCCGGGAGGTCCTTCACACGACCGCCGCGCACGAGCACCATCGAGTGCTCCTGCAGGTTGTGGCCCTCGCCGGGGATGTAGGCGGAGACCTCGACGCCGCTGGTCAGGCGCACACGGGCGACCTTACGGAGCGCGGAGTTCGGCTTCTTGGGGGTCGTGGTGTACACGCGGGTGCACACGCCGCGACGCTGAGGCGAACCCTTGAGGGCAGCCGTCGACGTCGCCGACTTCTTGTCCTGGCGGCCCTTGCGGACCAGCTGGTTGATGGTTGGCATGAACCGACTTTCTCTAGCTGGCGGCCTCCGTCGAGGGCGACCACCGGTCTCTGGGACATGGCTCGTATCCGGACTCTCGCGCACCTGTCGCCGCGCACGGGCGACCTCGTCAGCCGCTCTCGCTGGCCTACAGGGCACGATCCTCCAGCTCGCATACTGCGAGCACGATGGTCAAGCCTAACCGCCCGGAGGAGTGACGGTCAAAATGAGGCGTTCGCGACATCCCCGGACGGCGACTCGGGGGTCTCCTCGAGGACGCCGTCGAGGGTTTGCGCCCAGAACCGCACAATCTTCTCACGCCGCTCGGAGTCGTCCGAGAGGACGTCGGCGAGGCCGAGCCCGCGGGCGAGGTCGAGGGTGGTCTGGAGCCCGCGTCGCACGCGGACGTCGGCGGCGTCCCGACCGAGTGCCGCCGCGGCGATGGCCAGCACCTCGCGTGACATGTGGTTCTCGAGGGGCAGGACCCGGTCACGGAGCGCCGGATCGCTCGCCGCGGCGGTCCACACGTGCAGGGCGGCTTTGAACAGGTTCGAGGTGTAGTGCTGAACGATGAACCCCACCACGGCGACGGTCCGCTCGGGCCCGGGCTCGGGCAGATCGAGCCCGCCCCGTCGGACGTCGGAAATGCGCTGCTCGATCATGTGACCGAGCGCGGCCGTGATGAGGTCCTCGCGGGTCGGGAAGTGGTGCTGGGCGGCGCCCCGTGAGACGCCGGCGGCGGCGGCCACCGCTCCGACGGTGGTCGCCGCCCACCCCTGGGTGGCGAGGAGGTCGATGGAGGCACCGAGCAGTCGCTCCCGCGTGATGCGGCTGCGGTCCTGCTTGGGCACGCGCTGCTCTGGTGCCGTCATGCGTCCTCCTATTACCAGTCCTGCTCGTCGTAGATGATCACACCGCGAAGATTCTTGCCGTCGCGCATGTCCTGGTAACCCTGGTTGATCTCCTCGAGCCGGTACGTCTTGGTGATGAGTTCGTCGAGTTTGAGGTTGCCCGCCCGGTACTGGTGCAGCAGGTGCGGGATCTGCTTGCGCGGGCCGGTGCCGCCGAAGATGGCCCCCTGCAGGGTCTTCTGCTGCATCGCCAGGTCAAGTATTGAGATCTGGGCGTCGACCGCGTTCATGTCGCCGAGCCCCACCACCACGCACCGTCGCCCCTTGCCGGTGAGCAGCAGCCCCGGGAGCAGATCCTTGCCCTCGACAACGCCCATGGTGAGGATGACGAGGTCGGCCATCCGGCCCCAGCTGATCTCCCCCACCAGCCCCATCGCCTCGTCCATCGAGGCACAGGTGTGGGTCGCGCCGAATTCCACGGCCTTCTCACGCTTGAACTCGACGGGGTCGACCGCGACGATGGCGCGCGCTCCGGCGGCCGCCGCGCCCTGCACGGAGTTGACGCCGATGCCGCCCACGCCGACGACGACGACGATGTCGCCCTCCTTGGCGCCGCCGATCTCCGTGGCCGATCCCCAGCCCGTGCACACGCCGCACCCGAGCAGGGCAGCCTTGTCCAGGGGGATGTCCTTCTCGATTTTGATGACCGACGACTGGTGCACGGTGACGTGGGGCGCGAACGTGCCGAGGACACACATCGTGGCGACATCGGTTCCGTCGGCCGTGTGGACCCGGTACCCGCCGTCGCTGATGGCCCGCCCGCTGAGCAGGCCGGCGCCGTTGTCACAGAGGTTCTGCAGGCCTTCGGAACAGGGCGGACAGGTACCGCAGGCGGGGATGAAGGCCAGGACCACGTGATCGCCCTCCTCGAGTCCGATCACCCCCTCCCCCACCTTGGTGATCACACCGGCACCTTCGTGACCGCCCATGATCGGATACGACTCGAACTGCAGGTCCCCCGTGAGCAGGTGCTCGTCGGAGTGGCAGAGACCTGACGCTGCCAGCCTGATCTGGACCTCCCCGGCTTGGGGATCGTCGATGTCGACGTCGACGATCTCCCAGCCGTCCTGCTTCGGCTCCCGGATGATGGCGGCCTTGGTGCGCATTCGCGCCTCCTCAGAAAAGAAAGGGTGAGTGAGAAAGAGTGACGTGGCACTAGTCACGTGACCAGTGTCACAGTTCAACCTACTCCGACTCCGCCTCCCAGGAGGGCCGTCTGCGTTCCAGGAACGCCGTCATCCCCTCGGCGACCTCGGGAGTGCCGAACAGGCGGGCCGTGACGCCCGCCAGGTCCTCGCCCCGTGCATCCAGCTCGGCGAGCAACGGTGCGCTGAGCAGGGCCTTGTTCTCCTCGAGGCCTTGTGGGGAGCAGGGCCCGAACGCCGCGACGAGCTCGGCGACGGCGGCGTCGAGATCGTCGACCGCCTCGGAGAGCAGACCGATGGAACGCGCGTGGGCGGCATCGAACTTCTCCCCCGTCAGCAGTGCCCGGGTGAGGTCACGCGAGTTCACGCGCGCGGCCAGCGGTACCGAGATCATGGCCGCGGCGAGGCCGAGGCGGACCTCGGTCAGTGCGAACGTCGAAGCCGGGCCGGCCAGCGCGAAGTCGCATGCCGCCACCAGCCCCATCCCGCCCGCACGGACATGACCGTCGACGGCCGCGATCACGGGTTTGGGATGGGACACGATCGCCCGCAGCAGGCCCAGGAAGATCAGGGTCCGCTCGGCCGCCTGCTCCTGCGGACTGCTCTCCGGACCGGCGGCCGAGGCCTCCGAGAGGTCCGCCCCGGCGCAGAACGTGCCGCCCGCGTGCCCGAGCACGACCACCCGCGCGGCGTCCTCGCCGGCCGCGCGTTCGAGCGCGGCGTGGAGTTGCTCGACGAGAGCCGTGGAGATGGCGTTCCGGTTGTGTTGCGAGTCGAGGGTGAGGCGGGCGGCACCGCCGGAGACCTCGTAGCGCACCAGCATCCGGTCGCCCCCGGCCCGATCACTCCGGGCCTGATCACTTCGGGCCTGATCACTCCGGGCCTGATGACTCATCGCCTGGTCACTCATGTCACGCCCCTCAGTAGCTCTTCGGCAGCCCGAGCGAATGCTGGGCGACGTAGTTGAGGATCATCTCCCGGCTGACGGGCGCGATCCGGGGCAGCCGGGACGCGGCGAGCATCCCCGCCAGGCCGTACTCGACCGACAGTCCGTTGCCGCCGAGGGTCTGGATGGCCTGGTCGACCGAGCGGGCCGAGACCTCGCCGGAGGCGTACTTTGCCATGTTCGCGGCCTCCCCGGCGAGGTCGTCGCGGCCGGCGTCGACCAGGGCGGCTGCCTTGCGCATCATCAGCCGCGCGAGTTCGAGCTCGATCTTGCACTGCGCGAGCGGGTGGGCGACGCCCTGGTGCGCGCCGATGGGGGTCTTCCACACCGCCCGCTCGTTGGCGTACTTCGTGGCCCGGTCCAGGGCGAAGCGAGCGGTGCCGCACGCCATGCCGGAGGCCATGATGCGCTCGGGGTTGAGGCCCGCGAACAGCATGAGCAGGGCGGTGTCGCCGTCGCCGATGAGCGCCTCGGCGGGTACGCGGACGTCGTCGAAGTACAGCTGGAACTGCCGCTCCGGCGTACGCACCTCCGTGGGGATGTGGGTCTTCTCCAGCCCGGGCGCGTCCGTGGGGACCATGAACAGCGCCGGCTCGAGTCGGCCCGAGGCGGAGCCCTCGAGCCGGGCCACGACGAGGATGGCATCGGCCTGGTCGACGCCGGAGATGTAGGTCTTCTGACCGCTGATGAGGAAGTCCGCGCCGTCGCGGCGGGCGGTGGTGGTGATGGCGTGTGAGTTGGAGCCGGCGTCGGGTTCGGTGATCGCGAACGACGTGATGGTCTCGCCCGACGCGATGCCGGGCAGCCAGCGCTTTTTCTGCTCCTCCGTGCCGAAGCGAGAGATGATGGTGCCGTTGATGGCGGGCGAGACGACCATCATGAGCAGCCCGGCGCCGGCGGCGGAGAGCTCCTCCTCGACGATCGCGAGCTCGGTCATGCCGGCACCGCCTCCGCCGTACTCCTCGGGCAGGTTCACGCCGAGCAGGCCGAGCCTGCCGGCCTCGGTCCACAACTCGTCGGTGGTCTCCCCCGCGTCGGACTTCGATCGCATGTATTCGAGCCCGTAGCGCGAGCCCAGGTCATAGGCCACCTTGCGGAGCTGGGCCTGCTCGTCGGTGTCGATCACGGGATTGGGGATCTGGGAGATGTCGGTCATCGTGGTCACTCCTGGGCTGTGGTGGGATCGGTGGTGTCGGTGTCGTCGGTGTCGGTGCCGTGGGTGTCGGTGCCGGGTTCGGTGACGACGGCGAGGACCGTTCCCGACTCGACCTGGGTGCCGACCTCCACGGGAAGCTCGGTGACGATGCCGTCGACGGCGGCCGCGATGGTGTGTTCCATCTTCATGGCCTCCATCCACAACAGGGGCTGGCCCGCGGTGACGGTGTCCCCGACGGAGACGGCCACCCGGATGACCGCACCCGGCATGGGCGCGAGCAGCGACCCCGCGGCGACCTCGGCGGCCGGGTCGGTATAGCGCGGAGGTTCGACAAGCGAGACGGGCCCGAGCGGCGAGTCGACCTCGACGACGGTGTCCGCGCCCGGGGTCTCGTAGCGCGCCACGGTGAACACCCGCCGTACCCCCCGGACCGAGAGCACGGCGGAGTCGGCGGACACATCCTCGATGCCGACGACGTCGGCGAGCTCGCCGACCGGGCGGGGGCCCGAGCGGTCGCGGAGGTAGCTCACCTCGAGCTCGTCCTCGCCGACCCGGAAGGTGCGCTTCTGGAGGGTGCGACCGACGTTGCGGAAGCCTGGCCGCGCCAGAGCGACCGGGCCGGCGGCGTGCTCGGCGGTGCCGGAGACGACGGCAGCGGCCAGGGCGGAGATCCGCACCGCCTCGACGTCGGCGAGCGGCGCGGCCAGCGCCCCGGCGCCGTGGTCGTCGAGGAACGCGGTGGACAGGTTGCCGGCGACGAACTCGGGGTGACGCAGTACGCGGACGAGCTGCGCGCGGTTGGTGGTCAGGCCGTGCACCTTCGCGCGGGCGAGCGCTCCGGCGAGGGAGGCACAGGCCTCGGCGCGGGTGCGACCGTAGGAGATCACCTTGGCCAACATGGGGTCGTAGTGCACGCCGATGAGGGCGCCGCCGGGGCCCGGCTCGACGCCGCTGTCCAGGCGGATGCCCGGGCGGTGCGGCCCGGAGAACCATGACGAGACGCCGGGGACGTCCAGCGCCCACAGGGTCCCCGTCCCGGGCGTGTAGTCGTTCGCGGGGTCCTCGGCGTACAGGCGGGCCTCGAGAGACCAGCCGTGGGCGGCCGGGGGCTCGGCCGACGGCAGCGGCAGGCCCGCGGCCACGTCGAACTGAAGGGCGACGAGGTCCAGACCGGTGGTGGCCTCGGTGACCGGGTGCTCCACCTGGAGGCGGGTGTTCATCTCGAGGAAGAAAAACTCGCCGTCGTCGGTGGCCAGGAACTCCACCGTGCCGGCGCCGGTGTACCCGATCGCGGCCGCGGCGTCGCGGGCCGCGGTGTAGAGCTTCTCCCGCATTCCCGGCGTGCGCTCGACCAGCGGGCTGGGCGCCTCCTCGATGACCTTCTGGTGACGACGCTGGATGGAGCACTCGCGCTCCCCCACCGCCCAGACGGTCCCGTGGGCATCCGCCATGATCTGGACCTCGATGTGCCGTCCGCGCTCGAGATACCGCTCACAGAACACAGCGTCGTCGCCGAACGCGGACCCGGCCTCACGCCGGGCGGCCGCGATCTCGTCGTGCAGCGAGTCCAGCGTGCGGACGACTCGCATACCGCGGCCGCCGCCGCCGGCGGAGGCCTTGACCAGCACCGGGAGCATGTCCTCGGTGACGGCGTCGGGCTCGAGGTCGCTGAGCATGGGCACGCCCGCGGCGGCCATCATCTTCTTGGCCTCGATCTTGGAGCCCATGGCCTCGATCGCGGCGACCGGCGGCCCGACCCAGGTCAGCCCTGCCGCGATCACATCGCGGGCGAACCCGGCGTTCTCGGACAGGAAGCCGTATCCGGGGTGGATCGCATCGGCGCCGGCCGCCTGCGCCGCGGCGATGACCAGGTCACCGCGCAGGTAGGTCTCGGCCGGGGTGTTTCCCGGCAGCCGGACCGCCGCGTCGGCCTCGCGTGTGTGGGGCGCGTCGACGTCGGCGTCGGAGAAGACGGCCACCGTGGTCATACCGCGTGCGCGGGCCGTGTGGTGTACGCGCCGGGCGATCTCGCCGCGGTTGGCCACCAGGACGGACGTGATGGGGGTGGTGCTCATGGTCTCGTTCCTCACATCCGGAAGACGCCGAAGCGGTCGGTTCCGGCGACCTCTCCGGAGTGGATCGCGGACAGGCTGAGGCCCAGCACCGTCCGGGTGTCGCGGGGGTCGATGACGCCGTCGTCGTAGAGCATCCCGGACAGGAACGCCGGCAACGACTCGGACTCGATCTGGTCGGCGATCGCCGCCTTGAGCCCCTCGATGGTCTCGGGGTCCATCTCCTCTCCTCGGGCGGCCGACGCGGCGGCCGCCACTGATGTGACGACGTCCGCGAGCTGCTGGCCGCCCATCACCGCGGACTTGGCGCTGGGCCAGGTGTAGAGGAACCGCGGGTCGAAGGCGCGGCCGCACATCCCGTAGTGGCCGGCGCCGTAGGACGCGGCCGTGATGAGCGACAGGTGCGGGACCTCGGAGTTGGAGACCGCGTTGATCATCATGGCGCCGTGCTTGATGATGCCGCCGCGCTCGTACTCCGAGCCGACCATGTAGCCGGTGGTGTTGTGCATGAACAGCAGCGGGGTGTCGTAGCGGTTGGCCAGTTCGATGAACTGCGTGGCCTTCTGTGCCTCCTCGCTGAAGAGCACGCCGCGGGCGTTGGCGATGATGCCGATCGGGTAACCGTGGATCTCGGCCCACCCGGTGCACAGGCTCGCGCCGTAGAGGGGCTTGAACTCGTCGAAGTCCGAGCCGTCCACGGTACGTGCGATGATCTCGCGCGGGTCGAAGGGGATCT
Organism: Dietzia papillomatosis NBRC 105045; assembly: GCF_001570845.1. NCBI lineage: Bacteria > Bacillati > Actinomycetota > Actinomycetes > Mycobacteriales > Dietziaceae > Dietzia > Dietzia papillomatosis. The sequence continues at coordinate 76,798 of NZ_BCSL01000002.1, forward strand.
TGAGGTCGTCGGGCACGATCCCCAGGAGCTCGTCGGCGCCGTAGAGCGGTTCGATCACGTCCGCGCGCGGGGCGCGCCCGGCCTTGGTCCAGTTGAGGCGACGGACTATGCCGCGGGTGATGCGCGCGGCGTCGGACTCGTCGACGGCGAGGTGGTCGGCCAGCCCGGAGACCCGCGCGTGCATGTCGGCGCCACCGAGCGTCTCCTCGTCGGCGACCTCCCCCGTCGCGGCCTTGACCAGCGGAGGGCCGGCCAGGAAGACCTTGGACCGCTCTTCGATCATGACGACGTGGTCGCTCATGCCGGGCACGTACGCGCCGCCGGCGGTGGAGTTGCCGTACACAACGGCGATGGTGGGGATGCCGGCCTTCGACAGCCGGGTGAGGTCGCGGAAGAGCCCGCCGCCCGGGACGAAGACCTCCTTCTGGGTGGGCAGGTCGGCGCCACCGGACTCGACGAGACTGATGACCGGGAGCCGGTTCTTCATGGCGACGTCGTTGAGTCGGAGGATCTTGCGCAGTGTCCAGGGGTTGGAGGTGCCGCCCTTGACCGTGGGGTCGTTGGCGATGAGCAGGCATTCGACGCCGGAGACCACCCCGATGCCGGCGACCACGGAGGCGCCGGTCTGGAAGTCCGAGCCCCACGCGGCGAGCGCGCACAGTTCGAGGAAGGGCGACTCGCGGTCGAGGATCATGTCGATCCGCTCGCGGGCGGTGAACTTGCCGCGCTCGCGGTGGCGGGCGACCTTGCGCTCGCCGCCACCGGCCAGTGCCGGCTCGAGGTCGGTGGCGAGCTGGTCCAGCTTGCCCTCCATCGCCTCTCTCGCTGCGCCGAACTCGGCGCTAGTGGTGTCCAGTGTGGACCGCAGGATGGTCATGCCGTGTACCCCAAACGTCGTCCGGCGAGGGTGGTGAGGATCTCGGTGGTGCCGCCGCCGATGCCGAGGAGTCGGACGTCGCGGTACTGGCGGCTCACCTCGGACTCGGCCATGAAGCCGAACCCTCCGAAGAGCTGCACCGCCTGGCCCGCGACCCATTCGGCGCACTCGACGGCGGTGTTCTTGGCGAAGCAGACCTCGGCGATGGCGTCGTGCCCGGCGACGGCGAGGTCGGCGCACCGGTGCGTGTAGGTGCGGGCCACGTCGACACGACGGGCCATCTCGGTGACCGTGTTCTGCACGGCCTGGCGCGACAGCAGCGGGCGGCCGAAAGTCTCGCGTTCGCGGACCCAGGCCAGGGTGAGGTCGAGGCAGCGCTGGGCGTGGGAGTAGCCCTGGGCGGCCAGCGCGATCCGCTCGCCCACGAAGCCGATGGCGATCTGGGCGAACCCCTCGTTCACCTCGCCGACGAGGTTCTCGACCGGCACCCGGCAGTCGGCGAAGGTCATCTCCGCGGTGTCGGAGGCGCGCCAGCCCAGCTTTTCCAGCGGGGCCGATCGGTGGAATCCCGGGGTGTCGGTGGGGATGACCAGGAGGCTGACGCCGGACGCCCCGGGTAGGTCCTCGCCGCCGGTGCGGACCGCGGTGACGACGAAGTCGGCGCGGGTACCGGAGGTGATGTACGTCTTGGCCCCGTTGACCACGAAGTGGTCGCCGTCCCGGCGCGCGGCGGTGGTCAGGTGCCCGACGTCCGACCCGCCGCCGGGCTCGGTGATGGCCAGGGAGCCGATCATCTCGCCGGCCAGGGTGGGGCGGACCCACCGGTCGATCTGATCGGGGCGTCCGGACTGGGCGAGGTGCGGGGTGGCGATGCCGCAGGTGAACAGGGAGGCGAAGACCCCGCCGGACACGCCGGCCTCGTGGAGGGCCTCGCACACGATGACCGAGTCGCGCATGTCTCCCCCGCCGCCGCCGACTTCCTCCGGGAACGACACGCCGAGCAGGCCGAGCTCCCCGGCCGCGCGGTGCAGGTCGCGGGGGATCGCTCCAGCGGCCTCCCACTCATCCTGGTGCGGCAGGATCTCACGCTCGGCGAAGCGAGTCGTGGTCTCGCGCAGGGCGAGACGTTCGTCGGTGTACCAGGGGTCCCCGGGGACGTGCGGTGGGATGGTGGGGGCTGTACTGCGTGGGATGGTCACGCGTTCTCCTCGGCGGCCGCGCGGGCGGCATCGGCGGTGGTGGGCACGGGGGCGGTGAGGGAGTCGGGGATGTCGACGTGTCGGGAGCGCAGCCACTCGGCCAGCCCCTTGGCCTGCGGGTCCCAGCGGTAGCCGTGGGCGACGCCCTTGCCGAGAAGACCGTCGATGACGAAGTTCACCGCGTGCAGGCGCGGCAGCTCGTAGCGCTCGATCGGCAAGTCGGCGGCCTCGGGCAGCAGGCGGCGGACTTCGTCGACGGTGAGCGTGGCCAGCATCCAGCGGTAGGCCTCCTCGTCACCGGCCCACAGCCCGATGTTCGCCGTACCGCCCTTGTCCCCCGAGCGGGCGCCGAGAACGTCGCCGAGAGGGCGACGGCGGACCGGGCCGGAGGGCGGGACGTAGGCGTCGAGCGGGGCCCCGTCGGCGCCGAGCCCGTCAGAGGTGTGGCCGTCGCCCATCTCCTGCGTCCGCTGCGGCGGTTCGATGTCGACGCGGGTGCCGTCGGGGAGCACGGCCACGTGCGGCACCTCGGTCTGCGGGAGGTAGGCGGGGATGTAGACGCCGTACGGTCCGCCGCGGCCGGGCGGTCCGCTCGGGGTGGCCCCGGGGTAGCTGGACAGCGTCATCGCGACGGCGGCGTCGGAGAACGCCCGGCCCACAACGTCGGGGTCCGCATCCCAGGCGACGATGGTCAGCATGGCCGTCGCGGCGGCCTGGGTGTCGGCGTCGGGGTGGTCGGTCCGGTGCAGACGGAAGTCGAGCTGGGCGGGTTCCCGCTCGAGGCCCGCGCGGAACTGCCGCTCGACCAGGGCGGCCTTGTCGGAGATGTCGAGGCCGGTGAGCAGGAACGTGACCTCGTTGCGGAATCCGCCGAGGCACGTGACCGACACCTTGGTGGTGGGCGGGGCGGGCTCGCCGAGGACTCCGGAGATGCGGACGCGGTCGGTGCCCTCCTGCTCCACCACGGCGGTGTCCAGGCGGGTGACGACGTCGGGGCCGCCGTACCGCGCGCCGGTGACCTCGTACAGCAGCTGGGAGGTGACGGTGCCGACGGTCACGGCGCCGCCCGTGTCGGCGTGCTTGGTGATGATCGAGGTGCCGTCGGCGGAGATCTCGGCGATCGGGAACCCCGGTCGGGTGAGGTCGGCGATCTCGCCGCGGTCGAAGAACGCGTAGTTGCCGCCGGTGGCCTGGGTGCCGCACTCGATGACGTGACCGGCGGCCGTGGCGCCGGCGAGCGCGTCGAGGTCGTCGCGGCCCCAGCCGAAGTGGCTGATGGCCGGCCCGACGATGACAGAGGCGTCGGTGACGCGACCGGTGACGACGATGTCCGCGCCCGCGTCCAGGCAGCGCGCGATGCCGAACGCACCGAGGTAGGCGTTGGCGGTGACGGGGACGCCGGAGTCGGCCGGGATGTCGAGCTCGGAGACCCTGGACATGAGATCGTCGCCCTCGACGTGCGCGACGACCGGCGACAGTCCGAGGCGCGTACCCAGCTCCCGGATCGCGTCGGCCAGTCCGGCCGGATTGAGGCCGCCCGCGTTGGCGACGATCTTCACCTTCTTCTCGAGCGCGAGCCCGAGGCAGTCCTCGAGCTGGCGGAGGAACGTCTTGGCGTAGCCGAGCTCGGCGCTCTTCAGCCGGTCCCGGCCCAGGATGAGCATGGTCAGCTCGGCCAGGTAGTCGCCGGTGAGGACGTCGAGCTCGCCGCCCTCGAGCATCTCCCGCATCGCGGAGATGCGGTCGCCGTAGAACCCGGACATGTTGCCGACGCGGAGCGGAGGCACCGTCGACTCAGGGCCGACGCGGAGCGGCGCCGGTGGGGTGGACCCGGTCATGCCCGCGCTCCCTTCTCGCGGCCGCCGCCGGGGAGGCCGGCGAAGGCCTGGGCGATGCGCAGCCACTCCTCGGCCTCGGCGCCGACCGCCTCGAGGGCGGTGTCCTCGCGGTGGACGCGCTGGGTGACCAGCAGGCAGAAGTCGAGGATCGGCCCGGTGACGCGCTGCTCGGCGTCGGCGGGGCCGAACTCGACGACGGTGCCGTCGGCCTGCGCGAGCGCGACGTACACCTCTGAGGCGGGGGCCTCGAGGCCGTTCATCATGTAGGCGAAGGCGCGGGTCTTCCATCCCAGCCGGGCGACGTGCGGGAGGGCTCCCACGAACGCCGGGTCGGAGTCGACCGGGACGCCGAGCGCGTCGGCCACGTCGACCCCGTGGGCCCAGGTCTCCATGATCCGCGCGGTGGTCATCGACCTGGGGCGCATCGGCGGCCCGAACCACGGGATCTTCTCCCTCGGGTCCGCGGCCTCGAGAGCGTCGGCGAGCTCGCCACGGGCCAGGCGCCAGCGCGCGAGGACCTCGTCGCGGCCGGTGGCCGCGACCTCGGCGGCGCCGGCGTCGACGAAGCCGGTCGGGTCGGCCTCGGCCTTCTCGACGACCGACCGGAAGGCGTCCGCGTCGCGAATGGCGGTGACCGAGACCTCGTCGGTCCAGGCCAGGTGAGCGATCTGCAGGCCGATGTCCCAGCCCGCGGCCGGGGTGTCGATGTTCCAGCCGTCGACGCCGGCGGCCTCGACGAGCTCGTCCAGTCGGGCGCTGAGCGCGGCGAGGGCCGTGTGCGGATCCTCTGTGACGGAGGTCTCGGGGTTCGTCATGTGATCACGATGACACCCCGCCACAAAAAAAGCAAGCGTGATTGTTTGCTTTCTCGCCGGGCCTCTGCGAGCCTATGCCTACGGTGATACGCGTCACAGACACGCGTTCCCCTCACCCCTCCCCCGAGCCCCTGGAGACACTGTGCGACTCGACCCCACCGGCATCGACCCGACCGATCACGCCCTCGCCCGCCGCTGCTCCGTGGGGGACATCCCCACCCGTGCGGCCGCTACGTTCTCTCACCGCACCGCCCTCACCGACGACACCGGTTCGTGGACGTATCTCGAGCTCGAGTCCGCCGCCAACCGGTTCGCCCACGGGCTGGTCGAGCACGGCATCCGCGAGTCCGAACCGGTCGCGATCCTCTCCCCGAACTGCCGGGAGTTCGTCGCCACCTACTTCGGGACCGCCAAGGCCGGGATGGTCGCGCTGCCCGTCAACCTGCTGTCCGGGCTCGAGAACATCGCGCACGCCCTGACCGACTCGGGGACGCGCATCGTCGTCGTCCACGGCTCACTCGTGGAGCTCGTCCTCGGAGCGACCGCCGCCATTCCCGGCGTCGAGACCCTCGTCGTCGTCGGCGGGGTCCCGGACGGACTCGGGGCCACGACCGACGGACCCACGCTGATCGGCTGGGACGACCTGCTGGCGGACGACGACTCCAACCCGGACACCGTGATCGGCGACCGCCAGGTCGTCCAGTGCCTCTACTCGTCCGGGACCACCTCCCGCCCCAAGGGCGTCCTCACCTCCCACCTCTCGGTGACCGTCGCCGCCCTCGGCAACGGCGCGCTGTTCGGCCTGAACTGGGGCGCGGAACCGTCGGTCACCGTGTGCCCGCTCCCCCTCTTCCACACCGCCGGCCTGAACGGCGTCCTGCTGTCCGCGGTGACCATGGGCGCGACGGTGCACCTGCTGCCGGGGTTCGACCCCGTCGGGTACGCCGACACCGTCGCCCGCGTCCGCGCCACGCACCTCGTGGGCCTGCCCCTCATGCTGGAGGCGCTCGCCGACGGCACCGACCGGGGACTCGACCTGACCTCGGTCCGGTTCCTCCTCTACGCCATGGCCCCGATGTCGGAGGAGATGCGCCGACGCCTCGAGACCGCACTCCCCGACGCGCGGATGGTGCTGGCCTCGGGGATGAGCGAGTGCACGCCGGCCACCGTCATGCAGTGGCCCGAGCTCAACCCGGACAAGTCCGACTCGTGGGGCTACCCCACTCCGATCGCCGAGAACCGGATCGCCGAACCCGGCACCGACGAACTGCTGCCGCCCGGGACCGACGGCGAGATCGTCTACCGCGGCCCGACCGTCATGGAGGGGTACTGGAACAACCCGCAGGCCAACGCGGAGGCGTTCGTGGGTGGGCGCCTGCACTCGGGCGATCTGGGGCGCATCGACGACGAGGGCGTGGTGTGGTTCTCCGACCGCGTCAAGGACATCGTCAAGTCCGGCGGCGAGAACGTCTCGTCACTGCACGTCGAGCGCGTCCTCATGGACCACCCGCACGTCGCGGAGGTGGCCTGCGTCGGGCGCCCCGACCCGACGTGGGGCGAGCTGGTCGTGGCGGTGGTCGTGCCCTCCGAGGGCGCCCCGGCCGAAGACGAGCTCAAGGCCTCGGTGAGCGAGTTCGGCGCCGAGCGGCTCCCCTCGTCACACCGACCGCGCGATGTCGTGGTGGTGGACTCGATCCCCCGCACCGCGACCGGCAAGATCCGCAAGGTCGAGCTGCGCGCGCTCGCCTGACGACCCGATCGGCCTCTCCGGGCGCCCGGCTGGCGCGGGCGGCGCGGGCGGCGCGGGCGGCGCTGGTTCCTAGGGGCCGACCTCGAGCAGCTCGCCGGGGATCTCCAGTCGAGCCGCGGCGAGGTCGGCACCCAGCCCGGGCCGCAGCACCTCTCCGCGCGGCGGGCGCGCCACCAGGTTGACCGCGCGGAGGTTGGGCAGCAGGTACAGCCTGGTGTCCATGCCCTCCAGCTCGGGGACGAGCTCGCGGAAGCGCTCCGCGGTGAGCTCGCCCGCGAGCCAGGCGAAGGCCGAGTCGTCCCACGTCCACACCGCGATGTTGACCCCGCGCCCGACGACGCCGCGGCGGACGCCGGCCACCGACCCCAGGGTCGCGGTGACGGGTTCCCCGCCCGGGACGGCGCCCGCCGACCACGGGACCGGCAGCTCCCCCGGGCCGATCGGCGCGGTCTCGCGCGGCACGGGAACACGGACGCGCGCGCCGTCGGGCAGGACGACGGTGTGCCCGGACTCGTCCTGCGGCAGCGGGCGGGCGACCCGGGTGGGGCGCCGGCCGTCCGGGCCGCCCTGGCCGCCCCGGCTCATGCCGACCACCGCGACGACCGGCGGAGCCTGCTCGCCGCGGGCGCCGCTGATGCGGACGCGGTCGGTGCCCTCCTGCGCCAGGCGGAGGGAGTCGAGCCGCAGGACGACGTCGGGCGCCGCGTACCGGGCGCCGGCGACGCCGTCGAGGAGTTGGTCGGTGACGGTGCCGACCGTGACCGAGCCGAACGCCGACGGGTGTCGCGTGATCACCGAGCAGCCTTCGTCGGCGATCTCGGCGATCGGGTACCCGCCGGTGACGGGGTCGGTGGTACGGGTGACGTCGGTGGTGGAGTCGACGACCCCCGTCGCGCCGGGGCCGCCGGAGAGCACGTGTCCCACCGCGACTGAGCCGGCGAGGGCGTCGAGGGCGGACGGGGTCCAGCCGTGGTGCGCCGCCGCGGCGCCGGCGACGAGGGCCTCGCGACTGACGCGCCCGGTGACGACGACGACGGCGCCGGCCGTGAGCGCGCGTGCGATCCCGAACGCACCGTGTCGGACGGTGGCCACGTCGACGTCACCGAGCCCGAGTGCGGGCGCCCGGTCCGTCACCTCGCCCGGGTCGAGGTGGGCCACGGCGAGCTCCACGCCCTTGTCCGCGGCCAGGGCCCGCAGCTCGCGCGCGAGGCCGGCCGGGTCGAGCGCACCCGCGTTGGTGACGATCCGGACCCCGCCGGCACGGTTCCCTCCGGCGCCGTTCTCGCCGGCGCCGTCCCCGCCGGCACCGCCCGCGCCGAGACGGTCCAGGCACTCGCCGATCTGTACGAGGGCGGCGCGCTCGTACCCCGGACCGCCCGCCGCCCGCTGCTCGGCCAGATCGAGCATCGCCTCGTCCGAGAGCATGTCCAGCGCGAGGACGTCCAGGGACGCCGCCGCGAGGAACTCGGCGGTCGCGCTGGAACGATCGGTCCGCGACGCGGAGACGTTGCCGATGCGTAGGGGCCTCGGGCTGGTCGTCATCGATCCTCCGGGTGCGTCTGTCGGGATGGTGCTCCTCTACTCCAGCATGCTTCCCGTCGCGGCGAAGCGGGTGTGGAAGGAGAACGCCTCCTCGAGCATATGCGGGGTGTTGCCGGCGTCGGGCCGGGCGTTCGCCCTGTCGAGGTAGTCGTGGAGCAGCGGCCGGTACGCCGGGTCGGCGCAGTTGTCCACGACGAGGCGGGCGCGCTTGCGGGGGCTGAGCCCGCGCAGGTCCGCCAGGCCGTGCTCGGTGACGATCACCTGGACGTCGTGTTCGGTGTGGTCGACGTGCGGGATCATCGGGACGATCGCCGACACCGCACCGCCCTTCGCGGTGGACGGGCTCAGGAACATGGAGACGTACCCGTTGCGGGTGAAGTCGCCGGAACCACCGATCCCGTTCATGATCCGGGTGCCGCACACGTGGGTTGAGTTGACGTTGCCGTACACGTCCGCCTCGAGCATGCCGTTCATCCCGATGATGCCCAGGCGTCGGACGATCTCCGGGTGGTTGCTGATCTCCTGCGGGCGCAGCGTGATGTGGTCGCGATAGAGGTCGATGTTGTCGACCAGCTCCTCGAGACCCGCCTGCGACAGGGCGAGCGAGGTGGCGGAGGCGTGCGCGACCTTGCCCTCGCGGATGAGCCGCAGCATGGAGTCCTGGATGACCTCCGAGTAGCAGGTCAGATTCTCGAACGGCCCGGCCTCCAACCCGGAGAGCACAGCGTTGGCGACGTTGCCGATCCCGGCCTGCAGCGGGAGGAGGCTGCCGGCGGGCATCCGCCCGCGCTCGACCTCCTGGCGGAGGAACTCCGCGACGTGCCCGGCGATGGCCCGGCTGGTCTCGTCGGGCTCGGTGAGTGCGCTGGCGGAGTCCTGACGGTCGGTCGGCACCACGGCGATCACCTTGGCCGGGTCGACCTCCAGGTGTGCCTGCCCGATCCGGTCGTCGGGCCGGGTGAGCATGATCGGCCGACGCTCTGGCGGCAGCGCGGTGCCGTAGTAGACGTCGTGCATGCCCTCGACGCCCAGCGGGACCCACGAGTTCACCTCGAGGATCACCTTGTCCGCGACATCGAGCCACTTCTTGTTGTTGCCCACGGACATCGCCGGGACGAGCTTGCCGTCGTCCGTCACCGCCGCCACCTCGACCACGGCGACGTCCACGTTCCCGTAGTAGCCCTCCCACACCTGCTGCGCGACATGTGAGAGGTGGATGTCCACGTAGTCCACGCGGCCCTCGTTGATCGCGCGCCGCGCGGTGGGCTCGCTCTGGTACGGCATCCGGAGGTCGACGCCGCCGACCTCCGCGAGCATCGCCTCGACCTCGTTGCTCACCGAGGCGCCGGTGAGCAGGTTGACGCGGAGTCGGCCGCCCGCCGCGCGAACGGTCCGCATCCGCTCAGCGAGGGCCGGCGCGAACGCCTTGGGGGTGCCCGCACTGGCGAACCCGCTGATCGCGACGGTGTCCCCGTCCTCGATCCGGGAGACGGCCGTGGCGGCGTCGGTGAGGAGGTCCCGGAAGTGCGGATGACGGATACGCGCCGGGTCGAACGATGTTCCCGACTGCTGGACAGCAGATCTCATGCGGCGACCATAGCGTCGGTCACACCGCGAACCCGCGTCGCCGGAGCGCCGCGGTCCCCCCGACATGGTGGGGCGCGCGTGCGGCGGACCCCGCGTGGCCGTGCCGGGTCCTCCCTGCACGGGCCCGCCGGGCGGATAGACTCTGCTGACCGCCCCGACCGTCGTGCCCTCCAGGAGTGTGCCCTTGCCCCCCAGGACCACCCCGATCCCCGATCGCATCGACCAGGCACGCGCCAACTGGGAGCGCGAGGGGTGGGCCGACGCCGCGCAGGGCATGACCGTGGTGACGTCGGTGATGCGGGCGCACCAGATCCTGCTCGCCCGCGTCGAGGAGACCCTCAGGCCCTGGAACCTGTCGTTCCCCCGCTACGAGCTTCTGCGGCTGCTCGCTTTCTCGCGTTCCGGGTCGCTCCCCATCACCAAGGCGTCCGAGCGCCTCCAGGTGCACGTCACCAGTGTCACCAGCGCGATGAAGCGGCTGCTCGACGCGGGCCTGGTCGAACGTCGCCCGCACCCGACGGACGGCCGCACCACGCTCGTCGAGATCACCGACGACGGCCGGCGTGTGGTGGCCGAGGCGACCGCCGCGCTCAACGCCGGCGTCTTCGCCGACCCGGGAATGAGCGCCGACGAGCAGGTCGCGCTCATCGACGCGATCGCCTCCCTGCGCCGGTCCGCCGGAGACTTCTGATCCCGGGGCGCCACACGACACCGCGCCCGGCCCCCTCTCGGGTGGGGCCGGGCGCGGCTGATGGTGGCGGGCTCCCTCGGCGGGGAGTCCCGGGGTCACCCGGTGCGGGTCAGGGCACCTCGGTGGCGAGGACGCGGTCCTCGGAGATCTCGGCGTCCGCGTGGATCTCGTTCTTGCTCGACTCCGTCATCGCCACCACGCACAGCATGGACATGGCCGACAGGAGCGACAGCATGATCCCCACCCCGAGCGTGTTGCCGGCGGCGACCATCGCGGCGGCGGCCAGCGGCGGCAGCGCACCGCCGAGGATACCGGCGAGGTTGTAGCCGAGGCCGGCACCGGTGTAGCGGTAGCGGGCCTGGAACAGCTCGGGTAGCAGAGCGCCGGCCGGGCCGTAGGCGATGCCGAAGATGATGAGGGTGACGAACAGGACCAGGGCGAACGCGATCGGCGAGCCGGTGTCGAGGATCGGGAACACGAACAGCGCCCACACCACGGCCAGGGCGACCGAGGTGCCGATGACCTTCTTGCGGCCGATGCGGTCGGAGTAGATGGCCGAGACCGCGATCGCGGCACCGAAGATGAGCGCGGCGACCATGCCCATGCCCAGGACGAAGGGGCGCGGGTGCTCGAGGTTCTTGGTGGCGTAGTTCGTCAGGAAGGAGGTGCCCATGTAGAAGAGAGAGAACAGCGAGGTGAGCGCGCCACCGGCGATGAGGATCTCCTTCCACTGGAAGCGGATCGCATCGGCGAAGGGCAGGGTCCGGGGAGCGGTCTCCGTGGCGGCGAGCGCCCGGTCCTGCTTGAAGACGGGGGTCTCCTCGACTGAGATGCGGATCCACAGACCGATGAGGACCAGGACCGCGGACAGCAGGAACGGGATGCGCCAGCCGTACTGCATGAACGGGCTGTTGACGTCCGCGCCGTCACCGGCGATGAGGGAGAACAGCAGGAAGGTGCCCGAAGAGAGGAAGAAGGCGAAGGCCACCCCGAGCTGCGGCCACATACCCATGAGTCCGCGCTTGCCCTTCGGCGCGTACTCCGCCGTCAGCAGGGTCGCGCCGGCCCATTCTCCGCCGACGGCGAAGCCCTGGAAGAAGCGGCACGCGACGAGAAGGATCGGCGCGAGTATGCCGATACCGTTCTCGAACGCCCCGAACGCCCCGGTTTCGTACCCGGGCAGGAGGCCGATGAACACGGTCGCGACACCCATGATCATGAGCGTCCAGACGAGGGTGCGCTTGCGGCCGATCCGGTCGCCGAAGTGACCGAAGACCGCCGCGCCCACGGGCCGCGCGAAGAACGCGACCGCGAACGTGGCGAAGGACGACAGGGTCGCCGTGGCGGGGTTCTGGTCCGGGAAGAACAGGGCCGGGAAGACCAGGGCCGCGGCGGTGCCGTAGATGAAGAAGTCGTACCACTCGATCGTCGTACCGATCGAGGAGGCCGCGGCTACCTTCGCTAGCGAGGTCTTCTGCGTGACCGGCGGGTCGTTCGGCGACTGTGCCGAATCCCCCGCGGGGAGGTTCGTGGCTGTCAAGACAACTCCAAGTCCTGTAAGGGGCCGTCGGGCGGAAGACCCGGCGGGGTGGTCCCCGGCGCGTAAACGCCGATTGACGGACAAGGTATGTGATGGCTGCCACACCCCGTTACACCCGAAAGTGGAGGGTGGGTGATCTGGCTCACGCGGAGGGCGCGGACAACTCCTGTGGCGTCCTCGTGCGGAACCACTCGACCGTCCGCCGGAGTCCGTCACGCCACGACACCGTCGGCTCCCACCCCAGCGCCTCGGCGGCCAGTGCGGTGTCCGGGCGCCGGACCTGCGGGTCGTCGACGGGACGGTCGATGTACCGGATCCGCGAGGACGACCCCACCACCTCGATGACGTCGCTCGCGATGCGCAGGACCTCGAGCTCGTTGGGGTTGCCGATGTTCATCGGCCCCGCGTGGCCCGATTCGGCCAACGCGAGGATCCCGCGCACGAGATCGTCGACGAAGCACACCGACCGGGTCTGGGATCCGTCGCCGGCCACGGTGAGTTCCTCGCCGCGCAGCGCCTGTCTGATGAAGGTCGGGATCGCCCGCCCGTCGTGGGGGCGCATACGGGGGCCGAAGGTGTTGAAGATGCGCACGATCGCCGTGTCGACGCCGTGGGTGGTGCGGTAGGCCTCGGTGAGTGCCTCCGCGTACCGCTTGGCCTCGTCGTACACCCCTCGGGGGCCGACCGGGTTGACGTTGCCCCAGTACGTCTCGGGCTGGGGGTGCACGAGCGGGTCGCCGTACACCTCGGAGGTCGAGGCCAGGAGGAACCGCGCGCCCTTGTCGCGGGCGAGGCCCAGGGCGTTGTGCGTGCCCTGAGATCCCACTCGAAGGGTGTGGATGGGCAACTTGAGGTAGTCGATCGGTGAGGCCGGGGACGCGAAGTGCAGGACGAGGTCGACCGGGCCCGGCACGTGGACGTAGTCGGTGACGTCGCGCTCCATCAACTGGAACCCCGTGTCCGCCGCGAGGTGCGCGAGGTTGTCCGGGGTGCCGGTGAGGAAGTTGTCCAGGGCGACCACCTCGACGCCGCGGCGGCGGAGCTCGGTGCACAGGTGGCTGCCGAGGAAGCCGGCGCCTCCGGTGACGACGGCCCGTGCGATGGTTCGGGTCATGATGTGGTCCTCCCCGTGTCGTGGCTGAGTAGGTCGAAGGCGGAATCGAGCACCTCGTCGGTCCGCACGGCGTCCAGTCGCGGATCGACGACGTCACCGTGGGGGTCGCCCCACGAGTCGGCGTCCGGGTCGCCGTGCCACAGGACGTGGTGCAGGTGAGGGTCGATGAGCGGACCCCACCAGCGGGGCGGGACGGGGCCGAAGAGAACCACCGACGGGGTGGCCAGCGCCGTCGCGAGGTGCGCGATGCCGGTGTCCCCGCCGAGGACGAGTGCGGCCCCGCGGACGAGGTCGGTCAGGGCGTCGAGGTCGAGTGCTCCCCCGGCATCGGTCGCGCCGGGGGTCGACCCGGCGACCTCGGCCGTCAACGCCGCCTCGTCGGCCGAGCCGGTGACCACCACGCGGTGACCGTCCTCGGCCAGCGCGCGCGCGACGGCCGTCCACCGCCCGACCGGCCAGCGTCGGGCGGGCGCGGCGGCGCCGGGGTGGACGACGACCGGCCCCCCGGGAGCCCGGCCGGATGATCCGCCGGACGAGCCGGTGAGGCGGAGGTCCTCGGGACCGCACGGCCCGCCGGCGTCGCTCACCAGGCGGCACCACCGGCGGACCTCGTGTTCGTCCCGGTGCCAGGGCGGGCCGGTGTGCCCCACCTCCGGGCAGTCGAACCCGATGAGGCGGCCAGGGCCCGTGGCGGTGAGCAGGCCGCGACTGGCCGGTCCGTTGCCGTGCAGGTCCACGGCGATATGCCCCCCACGGATCGGCCCGAGCGGGACCAGGCCGGGGGTCGGCAGGACCGCGTCGACCACGCCCAGGCGGGCCAGCCAGCCCCCGACCCCTGCCGGGGCCGCCAGCACGAGGCGGAACCCCGGTGCCAGTCGTCGCAGGCCCCGCAGCGGTGCGATACCGGTGAGGGCGTCCCCCATCCCGAGGGCACGGAGGGCGAGCACGTCGCCGGATCCGATGTCCTCCGGTCGCAGCGCCCACGACTCCTCACGGGCGACGTCGATGTGCGTGGGCACCCCGGCCGCCCGGAGCGCCTCGGCGGTGTACGGCTCAACCGGCATCGCTGATCCGATCGAGGATCGAGGTCGTGGACCGACCGGACAGGAGCGGGAGGATGTCGACCCGGCCGCCCCAGCCGTGGACGATCGGCGCCTCCGGCAGGTCGGCCACGCGGTAGTCGCCACCCTTGACCCAGACGTCGGGCCGCAGTGCGTCCAGTGCGTGACGCGGGTCGTCCTCGTCGAACACCACCACGGCGTCGACGCTGGCCAGCGCCTCGAGCAACGCGCGCCGGTCGGCGACCGGGTTGACCGGCCGGCCGGGCCCCTTGAGCCTGCGTACGGAGGCGTCGGAGTTGAGCAGGACCACCAGCAGGTCGCCCAGCTCGCGGGCGGCGCGGAGGTACTGCGCGTGTCCGGCGTGCAGGACGTCGAAGCAGCCGCCGGTCGCGACGACGACCCCGCCCGCCTCACGGGTGCGGGCGATGCGGTGGGCGAAGCCGTCGAGGGTGCTCGGTGCGGGCTGGTTGCCGCGGCCGCGGAACCCGGCGGCGCCGCCCTCCGCCACCCACCGGGAGGCGTCGGCCACGGCCCGGACCGCCGCGGTGGCCGCCGACTCCCGCCGGCTCAACGACGCGGCGATCGACGCCGCGACGCGGTCGCCCGCGCCGCACGGGTCGCCGGCCTCGCGCCCGCCGGACGGGATCTGCCGCAGGTCGTCCCCCTCTGCGAGCCAGGCGCCCTCGGAGCCGACGGTGACGACCACGGCGCGGGCCTCCCAGGCGCGCCGGAGCGCACGGGCGAGTTCGCCCGGCCGTTCCGGGTCGGCGTCGAGGCCGAGGGCGCCCGCCGCGTCGAGGGCCTCGGCCAGGTTCGGGGTGACGACAGCGCACCCGGGCACGGGCGGCCCGCCCCGGGGGTGCGGGTCCCAGATCACGTCGCCGTCCCGCGCGGCCTGTTCGAGCCCCGCGCGCACGGCCGGGTCGCGGGTGGTCCCCGCGCCGTAGTCACTGACGAGCACGACCGCCCCGGCCAGCGCGTCCGCCAACCGGGCGGGGTCGACGTCGCGCGGTGTGGCCGGTCCGCCGTCGTCCACGCGGAGCAGCGTCTGGCCGCCGGCCCGGATGCGGGTCTTGGTGCGGGTGCCGCCCTTGTGCCCGAGCGCACGGACGTCGATGTCGGCGAGCTCGGAACGCAGCGTCTTCCCGGCGGCGTCGTCGGCCAGGGGCGCGACGAGCCGGACGCGGGGCACGCGGTCGATGCGCGCGCACATGAGCGCCGCCAACCCGGCGCCGCCGGGACTCACGCGCGTGTGGTCGGCGTCCACGACGGGGACGGGGGCGTCGGGGCACAGCCTGGTCGACGTGCCCTCGAGGTCACGGTCGAGGACGACGTCTCCGACGACGGCCACGGGTTCAGCGTGCATTGTCCACCTCTCGGCTCCGGGGCAGCCGCGTGTCCACGGCGGCCGCGAGGGCGTGCAGGAGCACCAGGTGACACTCCTGGATCACCGCCGTGTTGCAGGAGGCGACCCGGATCGACTCGTCGCACTCCTGCTCGAGCGGGTTGGGTCCGCCTCCGGTGAGGGCCCATGTGGTGACCCCTCGTTCGCGCGCCCGGCGGGCGGCGGCGATGACGTTCTCGCTGGTGCCGCTCGTGGACAGCAGCACGAGGATGTCGCCCGGCGAGGCGTGTGCCTCGACCTGGCGGGCGAAGACCTCGGCGTAGCCGTAGTCGTTGCCGATCGCGGTGAGTCCGGACAGGTCGGAGGTCAGGGCGATCGCGGAGACGGGACGCCGGTCGTCGATGAACCGTCCGACGAACTCGGCCGTGAAGTGTTGGGCCTCGGCCGCGCTGCCGCCGTTGCCGGCGGCGAGGAGCCGGCCGCCCGCGAGCAGGCGCGCGGTGAGCCGGCCCGCCCACCGGTCGAGGGTGGGTCCGTGTCGGGCGACGTCGTCGAGGGCCGCGCGCAGTCCCCCGAGGTGCGACTCGAGCCAGCCGCTGGCGGGGGCCGCGTCCCCTGCCGTGCGGGGGGCGGCCGTCCGCGCGGCGTCCGCGTAGGCGGTGAGGGTCGCGTCCACGACGCCGTCCCAGGAGAAGAGCGCCTCGACCCGGCGGCGCGCGGCGACGCCCATGGCCTCGGCGCGGTCACGGTCGTCGAGCAGCTCGGTCACCGCGCGGGTGACGGCGGCCTGGTCGCCGGGTGGCACGAGTAGCCCGGTGACCCCGTCGTCGACGGAGTCGAGCAGCCCGCCCACGGCCGTGCCGACGAGGGGGCGGCCGCACGCCATGGCCTCGAGCGGGACCATGCCGAAGGGTTCGTACCACGGGGTCACCACCACGACATCGGCGGAGGCGAGGAGAGCGGCGGCGTCCGGGCGGTCGAGCCGCCCGGTGAAGGTCACCCGGTCGTCGACCCCGAGCTCGCGCGCGAGCGCCTGCAGCCGCACGGCCTCGGGATCGCGGTCGAGTTCCGCACGGTCGGGCCCGCCGGCCACGACGAGGTCTGCGTCGGGGATGGACGTGAGCGTGCGGATGGCGTGGTCGATGCCCTTACGGGGCACCATCCGGCCGAGGGAGACGATCCGTCGGTGGCCGTCGCGGCGCGGCGGCAGGTGATCCGCGCGCGTCCGGTGGGCGTCGGGGTGGAACAGCTCGAGGTCGACCCCGCAGGGGATGACGTGGATACGGTCGGGGTCGGCGCCGAGGTCGACGAGCTCGCGGCGTTCGTCGCGGCAGCTGGCCGTGACGGCGTCGGCCCCGGTCGCGAGCGCGACCTCGTCGGCGAGGCGGCCGGGCGGGCTGGTGTCGGCGCTGCCCTGGTGGCGCCGCTTGACCACGCCGAGGGCGTGGAACGTCTGGAGGAAGGGCACGTCGACCGTCTGCCGGGCGCGCTGCACGGCCAGCCCGGACATCCAGAAATGGGCGTGGGCGACGTCGGGGACGCCGTCGGAGAGCCAGTGACGCGCCAGCGCGCGCCCGAACTCGTCCATGTACGGGGCGAGCTCGTCCTTCGGCAGCGGAGCCGGGGGGCCGGCGGTGACGTGGACCAGCCGCACCCGCTCGGCGAGCTGGATCGTCTCGGGCGCCGAGGCCGATTCTCTGCGGGTGTAGACGGTGACGTCGTGGCCCCGCGCGCCGAGGCCGGTCGCCAGCTCGGCGACGTAGACGTTCTGCCCGCCCGCGTCCTCCCCGCCGAGCGCGGCCAGTGGACTCGCGTGTTCCGATACCAGGGCGATCCTCATGTCGTCACCTCCTGCAGGACGGTGTCCCAGTCCGCCAGGAAGCGGCCGAGTCCGTAGTGGCGCAGTGCGTGGTCCCGGGCGGCGGCGCCGGCCGCCGCGGCGGCGTCGCGGTCGTGGAGCCAGCCCCGGGCGCGCGCGAGCAGTTCGTCGGGGTCGTTGCTGAGCAGGCCCGCCTCGGGCGGCACCGCGTGGGGCGCCTCGGTGGTGCTCAGCGCCAGGACGGGCATGCCGAGCGTCATGGCCTCGAGCAGGGCCAGGCCGAGGCTGGTCCAGCGGTACGGGTGGAAATAGGCGCGGTGCCGGCCGAGCGTGCGGTGCAGTTCGGCCTGGGGCGGGTTCTCGTGCAGCGTCGGTGCGAGGTGCGGTGCGAGCTCGGCGAGCTCGTCCATCCCCATGCCGTAGACGTGGAGGGGCACCTGACGTCCCAGGTCCACGACGAGGTCGGTGCCGGCGATGCGACCACGGCGTACCGGTTCGTTGACGACGACGGCGAGGCTGGCGTCCTCCCCCGTCCACGACCGCCCGGGATCGACGATGCCGTGCTCGACCACGCCCGTGCGAGCGGATCCGCAGTCCCACATCATGCGGTTGAAGCGGGTGACGTGGATGACGGGCACCCGGTCCTGGTCGGCCATCGGGTGCCGGGACCCGGCCGCGTGCTCGCGGGGCGTGTCGTGCTCGACATAGACGGCCGGCACGTCGACGCCGGCCCGTAGTCCGGTCCACTCGCGCAGCAGGTCGACCTCGTGGGCGCGTTGGAGGATCACGACGTCGATCCCGCCGTCCGCGGCCCGGTCGCGCAGCTGCCCGGGGTCGAGCTCGGAAACCGAGGCGGGCCAGTCCCACGTCTGTGCGCGGCCGCGGCCGTCGGGGCCCCGGTCCGGCAGGACGGGCACGAGGTACTCGTGGTCCCCCTGGACGAAGGACGTGGTCCAGGAGCCGTGGACGTGCCAGATCAGGATGCGCATCGGGTCCTCCTCTCCGTGGCGAGTCCGGTGACGGCGGCGACCACCTCGTCCGGCGGGACGCCGGTCAGGCACGGGTGCCCGTCGACGGGGCACTCGCGGGCGCGGGTGTCGCGGCACGGCGCGTGTTGGTCGCCGAGAAGCCGCACGGGGACGCCCCAGGGCGCCCAGCGGTCGGCGGGGACCACCGGGGAGAACAGCGAGACGACGGGGGTGCCGACGGCGGCGGCCAGGTGGGCGGGGCCGGTGTTGCCGACGACGACGACGGCCGCGCGCTCGAGCACCGCGGCCAGCTGCGCCAGGTCGGTTCGACCGGCGAGGTCGAGGACGCCGCCGCCGGTGCCGCCGGGGCACGCGGCGAGGGTCCGGGCGACCAGGTCGCGCTCGCCGGGGCCGCCGGTGACCGCGACGAGGTACCCGGCGTCGCGCAGCGCCGCGACGATGCGCCCGGCGTGGACGGGCGTGAGCGACCGGGCGGGGACGGAGGCGCCGGGGTGGACGACGACGAGGTCGCGCCCGTCGCCCGGGAGCAGGTCGGTCACGTCGGGGAGCGGGTGTCGCACGGCGAGGCCGGGGATCCGGGCCGGCCGTCGGGCGCCTGCCGCGACGGCGATCTCGACGGCGGCCTCGACCTCGTGCCCGCCGCCGGGCGGGTCGTCGCGGCGGACGCGCACGTCGAGCAGCGAGCCGGGGTAGTCCACGCTGGCGGCGGCGATGAAGGGCACGCCGGCCAGTCGCAGCAGCAGCGCCATCGGCAGGGGGCTCTGGTGGAAGGAGGTGAACACCACCGCCCGGTCGTAGCCCCCGGACGTGATCCGCTCGACCAGCTCCGCGGTGGCGGCGCGGTCGACCGGCGGCGGGCGGAAGCCCGACCAGGGGGCGTCGTGGACCAGCACCTCGGAGACCGCCGGGAGGAGCCCGGCGGCCGCGAGGCCCTGGGATGAGACCAGCAGGTCGACCTCGTCGCCCGTCTCGGCGAGCAGGGTCAGGGCGGGGCCGCAGAGCAGCACGTCGCCGTCGGAGTCGAGCCGGACGGCCAGGGTGCGTCCCATCAGCGCAGCACCTCCCCCACCGCCGTGAGCAGGTCGGGGGCGACGCACGGGGCGTCGCGGACCTCCTCGGGCCGGGTCACCGGGGTCGGCACGAGGACCGGCCGGGCGCGTGCGGCCAGGGCGGCCTCGACGTCGGCGCCGATGTCCCCGATGACCACGCACTCACGCGGGTCGACGCCGAGGTCGGCGGCGGCGGCGGTGACGAGACCGGGTTCGGGCTTGCGGCAGCCGCACCCGTCCTCCGGTCCGTGCGGGCAGTACCGCCAGGTGTCCATCCCGCCGAGGAGCTCGTCGACCCGGGCGTTGACCGCGCGGACCGCCGCTTCGTCGAGCAGTCCCCGGGCGATGCCGGACTGGTTGGAGACCACGCCGACCGCCAGGCCCGCGGCGCGGGCCCGGTCGACGGCCTCGCGGGCGCCGGGCATGAGCTCGACCTTCGCCGGGTCCCCGTTGTAGGGAACGTCCCGCACGAGGGTGCCGTCGCGGTCGAACAGCACCGCGCGGGGCCTCGGCGGCCACGGTGTCGCGTCACGGTGGCGCCGCCACCCGTCGATCCGGTGGCGGACCGCCGCGAACGGGATCGTGAGAGACGTCGGCACCATCCGGCGCACCTCGGCGCGGAACTCCGGGTCGCCGGGCCGGGGCCCGGGTCCGAGCCGGATGGCCAGGAAGCGGGCGGTGAGGCCGGCCCAGGCCAGCGCGCCGACGCCGGCCGCCGCGCCGGCCGCACGCACGGTACAGGCCGCGCGGGCCGTGCCGGCATCAGTCCCGGTCGCGAGGCCCGCGGCGGGGGCGGTGCGCGCCCACGCGCCCGCGGCCACCGCCGTGGCGGCACCCCCCGCCGCGACCAGCGCCCCGGCCACGGTGGCCACGTGATAGCCGAATCCGCCGCCCGGGGCCTGTGCCACCTCGCGCCAGCGCGGGCCGTGCAACCTCCGCATGAGGGCGTCGTCGGCGTTGCCGGCCTGCAGGCGCAGGCTCACCCCGCCGTCAGCCGGGCGGACGGGATGGACGATGTGCCGTGTGCCGCGGGTGAGCGACCAGCCCGCGCGGCGGACCCGCAGTGCGAGATCGGCGTCCTCGCGGAAGGCCCGGGGGAACCGCTCGTCGAAGCCCGCCACCTGTTCGAGGGCCGCGCGGCGGTACGCCATGTCCGCGGTCGCCCAGTCCGCGCCCTCGAGCGCGGCGACGTTGCGCTCCCAGTCCGTCGGCGGGCGATCCGTCGGACGCGGCACGCGGATCGAGGCCTGCGTGGCCCCCGTGTCCGGGCCGCACGCCGCGAGGTCGTCCACGAGACCGGATAGCCACCCGTCGGGCAGGATCACGTCGTCGTCGAGGAAGGAGATCCACTCCGGGGCCGACTCGTGGGTGGCCCGCCAGCCGCGGTTGCGGGCGGCGGCGGGGCCGCGCCCGTAGCCGCGGACGACGCGCAGCGGCCAGTCGACTCCCGGCAGGCTCGCCGACAACGGGTCGACCCGCCCCGGCCGGTCGTCGACGAGCACGACCTCCACGGGAGCCGGGTGGGTGTCATCTGTCCGCTGCGCGGCCAGGGAGTCGAGCATCGCCTGGAGGCACTCCCGACCGATGGTGGGCACGACGATCGCCCAGCGGGGAACTCGGCTCATGCGTCACCGCCGGCGACGAAGTCGGCGCGGCGCACGAGGTGGGGGCCGAGCACCAGCGCGGCGACGGGCGCCGACCCGAACAACTCGAGGGCGTCGCGGGGATCGTCCACCATGGGCCGGCCCGCCGTGTTCAGGCTCGTGTTGACCAGCACCGGGACACCGGTCCGGGCCTCGAAGGCGCGCAGCAGGTCGGCGACCCGCGGCGTGTCGGAGTCCGAGACCGTCTGGACCCGCGCGGTGCCGTCCGTGTGCACCACCGCGGGCAGCCGATCCCGCCATTCGGGGCGCACCGTGTGCACGAAGAGCATGTACGGGCTCGGCAGCGGGCCGTCGGTGACGATATCGGCGGCGCGCTCGGCGAGGATCATCGGCGCCACGGGCCGGAACTGCTCACGCCCCTTGACGTCGTTGAGCCGCTCGACGTTCGCCGCCCGCGTCGGGTTGGCCAGCAGGGACCGGCGACCCAGCGCCCGGGGACCGAACTCACTACGCCCGTCGAACCACGCAATGACGCCGTCGGCGGCGAGTAGATCGGCCACCTCGCCCGCCAGATCATCCGGGGTGCTGAAGGGCACGCGCGCCGCGGTGAGCCACTGCGCCAGCTCGTCGTCGTCCCATCCACGCCCCACCGCGGGGTCCACGGCCCCCGGGGCGAGCTCGTCCTGCTCGCGCGCCAGGTGCAGCGCCGCCCCCAGTGCGGTACCGGAGTCGCCGGACGCCGGCTGGACCCACACCTCGTCGAACGGCCCGTCACGCCAGATCCTCGTGTTGGCCACACAGTTCAGCGCGGTCCCGCCCGCCATGGTGAGGACGGTCTCGCCCGTCTGCCGGTGCAGCCACTCGGCGTTGGCGACCAACACCTCCTCCACCCCGGCCTGCACCGAGGCGGCGAGGTCGGCGTGCACGCCGCCCCACGTCCCGTCGTCGACGCGGCGGGGCGCGAACCGCTCCCACTCCGGGGCACGCGCGGTGAACCCCCCGTCCGGGTTCGCGTGCAGGCTCTCGCGCAGCTCCGGCAGGAAGCGCGGCTCGCCGTAGGAGGCCAGCGCCATCACCTTGAACTCGTCGCTCGAGCGCAGGAAGCCCAGGTGCTCGGTGAGCGACTCGTAGTACAGACCCAGCGAATCGGGCAGGTCCTGGCGGTGACAGATCTCCAGCTCCCCGTCGCGGTAGTGGCCCGCGAGCTGGGAGTGCCGCTCCCCGCGGCCGTCGTTGACCAACACCGCGCACGTGCGGTGCGGCCCGGCCAGGGCGGCGGAGGCGGCGTGCGCGACGTGGTGCTCGACGAACCGCACCCGGCCGGGGTCCAGCCCGGGCAGCGCCTCGGCGAGGAACTCGGGCGCCCGCCGCACGTAGTCGATGCGCACCGGGTCGAAGGGGTCGTCGGGCTGCAGCGCCGCCAGCTCGGGGTCGAAGGCGTACCCCACCGCATCCAGATCCGCCGCGGTGATCCCGGCCTCCTCGAGACACCAGCGCATCGACAGCTCCGGCAGCTCCCACGCCGAGAACGGCACCGGCCGCTTGGCGTGCTTACGGCGGGAGAAGCGTTCCTCCTCGGCGGCGGCGACCACGCGTCCGTCGACGACCAGCGCGGCGGACGAGTCGTGGAAGGTGGCATTTACGCCCAAGACGATCATGGCGCGACCATAGGCCCGATCGGGGGGAAGTGGCCACCGAACGCGGCCTCCTCGCGCTCGACCGCGAACCGGCGTGGGAAGCCTCAGCTCTCGTAGCGCCTTGCCGCGCTGAACTTCTGGCTCTCCTCGAGGGCCAGGAAGCGCGCCTCGACGTGCGGTGGCAGGACCCGCCGATCCCTCGCCACCCAGGCCGCGCCGCGGAGGGCGTCGAGCACCCCCGCCGCGGTGACCCGGTCCCGCGGGGCGCCCGCGAGGACGTCGCGCGTGCGCCGGAGTGCGGCGGGCAGCGGCCGGCGCAGCCACGTGAACCAGAGGGTGTTCCGGATGCCGTGACGGCGGCGCAGATGCGGGTCGCGCAGCACCGACGCCTGGTGGTGCACGGTCATCTCGGGCAGGTAGCAGAGCTCCCAGCCGGCGGTGGCGAGGTCGGCCGCGAGCAGCTCCTCCTCGCCCCCCAGCCACAGACGATCGTGAAAGCCGCCGACCTCCCGGTAGGCCCCGGCCCGGACGATGCTCGCCCCCGCGAGGAAACTGCCCAGCGCCGGCCCGGGGAGCCAGTCCGGGCCGCGCACCGGTGAGTTCTCCAGCTCCGCGACGATCGGGTCGTCCTCGCCGTCCGGCTCCACGACGATCCGCGCCGTGACCACGCCCAGCCGCGGGTGCGCGTCGAGGGCGTCCGCACCGGCGCGCAGCGAACCGGGATCCCACCACGTGTCGTCGTCGCAGAACGCGACATAGGGGGTGGTCGCCGCGTCCACCCCGAGGTTGCGGCCGACCGCGCCCAGGTTCGTGGGGCTGGCGATGAGCCGCACGCCCGGGCGCTGGCGGGTGATGGCGTCGGCGGTGCCGTCGGTGGAACCGTTGTCGACGACGATGACCTCCGGACGCTCGGGAAGCCCCGCCAGCCGGTCCAGGGCGGCGAGCGCCTCCTCGCGGCGGTTCCAGGTGATCATCACCACGCTCACCCTGGGATCCCGACCATCCGGCTCCGGTGCGCTGCTCATCCGACTCTCCTTCCGTGTGGCGGCTTCCACCCGTCGTCCACGGCGCGGGGCTTCTACCCGTCGTCCGCGGCGCGGAGCCGCTCCCGCGCGCGCAGGGTGCGCTCTCCCACGACCCGGCGCGCGGCGAGCGCGGCAGGGATCCGCGGCACCGCGCTGAGGAGTCCCCTCCGTCCGTCCGCGCTGCGCATCCCGTCCACGACCTCACCCGCGACCGCGCCCGCCGGCAACCGGAGGACCGCGGTGAGGAGCCGGCTGCGGGTGAGGCCGGCCCGGCGGATCCCCGGCGCGTCCCGCACCGGTGACGGGTGGTGGTGGGCCACGAGGTCCGGGACGTGACAGATCTGCCAGCCCGCGTCGTGCAGGTCGAGGGCGACCCGCTCCTCCTCGCCGGGGAAACGGATGACGTCGTCGAACCCGCCCACCCCGAGGAACGCGTCGCGGCGGACGATCGCACCGCATCCGACGAAACCCAGCAGGGCCGGGCCCGGGGCGTCGGGTGCGGTGCCCAGGGGCGAGTCGGCGAGCACCGCGTTGATCGGGTCCGGCTCGTCCGCCGGACCCACGAGGATGGTGCCGGCGGCCAGGCCGAGGCGCGGATACTCGGCGAAGAGCCGCACCGCCCGCTCGAGGGAGTCCGGTTCCCACCACGAGTCGTCGTCGGCGAACGCGACGAGTTCGGTCCGCGCCGCCCGCGCACCGACGGTGCGGGCCCTCGCGGCGAGGTTCTCGGGCGACGCGATGACACTCACGTGGTCGCCCGCGGCGCGGCACACCTCCACCGAGTCGTCGTCCGAGGCGTTGTCCACGACGATCACGGGCGCGTCATGGCGGGGCAGGGTGGCCCGGAGGTCCTCTCGCCGGTTCCTCGAGGCCACCACGACGGTCACGTTGGTGTTCACCGGCCCGAGGCTAGCCCGATGAGCCGGGGCTGGCGGGGCGGAGCCGCGTCGGGCAGGCTCGACGGGGTGCGCGTACTCATCGTCGGTTGGTCCAGTCCCCTGCACGGCGAGGCCACGGCCGGCGACGTCCTGGCGATGGAGGCGGTGGCCCGTCGCCTCACCGCCGACGGGATCGGTCACGACACCGCCTGGAGCGCGGTGATGTGCCCGCCCGGCGGCCTCCGCCTCGACGACGTCGACCCCGCCCGCTACACCCACGTGGTCTTCGTGTGCGGCCCCGCCAGCGGCGACGCCGCGGTCGAGATGCTGGACCGCTTCCCCCGCTGCCGACGGATCGCTGTCGGCGTCAGCGTCGTGGACCACGCCGATCCCCTGCTCGACCGGCTCGACGCCGTGATCGCCCGCGACGCCCCCGGTTCAACCGCGCGACCCGACCTGGCCGCACACGTCCCGCCACCGGCGGTGCCCGTCGTCGGGGTGTACCTGACCGGTGGCCAACAGGAGTACGGCGACCGGCGGCGCCACGAGGCCGTGATCGGCGCGCTCACCGACTGGCTGGGTAGCCTGGACGCGGCGCTGCTCCCGCTGGAGACCCGACTCGACCCCCGCGACTGGCGACTGCCCTCGACGCCCGGTCAGGTGAGCTCGGTGATCGCCCGCATGGACGCCGTGGTGACGATGCGGATGCACGGACTCGTGCTGGCCCTGCAGGCCGGTGTGCCCGCACTGGCGATCGACCCGATCAGCGGTGGCGGCAAGGTGTCCGCGCAGGCCGCCGCGTGGGACTGGCCGGCGGTCGTCGGCGCCGACGACCTCGGCGCGGGCGCGCCCGGCGCCGACGCGTTCACCGCCGACGGCCTGGGCGCCCCCGGCCCCGGCGAGACCGTCCTCGACCACTGGTGGCGGTGGTGCCTGTCCCTCGACGGGCGCGCCACCGCGAGCCGACGCGCCGACGACCGGCCGTCCGACGGCATGCTCGACGACCTGATGAAGGCACTGCGGTCGCGGTGAGCGCGCGGCGGCCGACGTCCGATGGCGGTTGGGCGGCGTCCGGTCGCCGATGCTGCGGACGCGACCGGAAGCGCGGCGGCGCGAGTCGCTCTAGTGTGGCCGTGACGCCGACCGCGAGTTCCCACCCGAGCACGAAGGAGAGCGCCCGTGCCCCGACCCGTCCCCCGAGTGATCAGCGACCAGTCCTTCGACTTCGTGCGCTCGGGATACCTCTTCGCCTCCCGGGTACGGCGGCGTGCGGGGGTCACCGCCGAGTCCCAGACACCGGTCCGGTTGCGGTTGATGGGACGCAGCGCGGTGTTGCTCCGGGGGATCGACGGCGTGCGTGCGTTCTACGACGCCGACAAGGTCAAACGAGACGGGGCGATGCCGGGGTTCATCCGGTTGCCTCTGTTCGGCCCCGGCTCCGTCCACAAGCTCGACGGCCGCGCCCACGCCACACGCAAGAACGCGATGGCCGACATGGCCTACGACGACGACCGGGCCGCCCGCTTCGGCGAGCTGGTGGCCGAGGAGCTCGAGGAGATGCTCGACCAGTGGGCACGCAGCGGCGCCGGCACCGTGTACGACGACACGGCGACCGCGTTCGGTCGGGCGGCGTTCCGCTGGGCCGGTCTGCCCCTCACCCCTGCGGAGGCCGACCGTCGCGCCCGCCAGATGAGCCGCCTGCTCGACACGTTCGGACGCGTGGCGACCAACCCGGTCGCGCAGATCGAGCGCATCCGGCTGGACCGGTGGGCCACCGACCTGATCCGGGCGGTGCGATCCGGCCGGCACCGGGCCGACCCGCACTCCGTCCTGGCGGCCATGGCCGACCTGCGCGATGAGAACGGCGCGCTCGTCGACGACCGCACCGCGGCGGTGGAACTGCAGAACCTCACCCGGCCCACCGTGGCGGTGGCCCGGTTCGCGGCGTTCGCCGCCGTCGCACTCACCGAACACCCCGCGTGGGCGGACCGGATCCGGGAGGCCGCGTCCGCCGCCGGGCGGCTGACCGAGATCCCCGAGGCCGTGGCGTTCGCCCAGGAGGTCCGCCGTGTCTACCCGTTCGTTCCCATGCTGCCCGCCCTGGCGACCACGGACTTCGAGGTCCAGGGCTGCCCCGTGCGCAAGGGCCAGCGGGTCCTGCTCGACCTGCTCGGGACCGACACCGACCCGCGGCACTGGCCGGACGCCACCACGTTCGACCCCGACCGGTTCATGGACGTCGACGACGCCGAAGCGCTCGAGGCGTTCATCCCCCACGGCGGTGCCGGCGTGCGCACGGGCCACCGCTGCCCTGGTGAGAAGATCGCCGTGGCCGCACTGTCCGCCGCCGTGGCCGCGCTGTGCCGCCCCGAGGTGCGGGTCAGCCGGGACCCCGACGACCTGACGTTCCCGTGGACCGAGATGCTGACCCGGCCCGCGACCGGCGTGCGGGTGGCGTGGCAGGAGCGCTCGGCCGCGACGGCGTAGGGCCGCCGCCGTGACCCGGCCGCGAGGCGGGAGGGGGTCAGGGCAGGAGGCCGAGCAGCCGTGCCCGGGCCACCGACTCCATCCGCGACCGCGTCCCGAGCTTGGTGCCGATGTTGCGCAGGTATGCCTTGATCGTCTCCGGGGAGAGCGACAACCGCGCGCCCACCTCGGCGTTGGACAATCCGAGCGCCACCTGGGCGAGGACGTCGATCTCGCGGGGCGAGAGCACCGAGTTCGCGGGCACCGGCACGTCGCCGGCGTCGGGAGCGCGCCCGACGCCGGCGAGGGCCGACCCGGCCGCCAGCAACCGGTCGCGAAGGGCCGGGTCCCCCCAGCTCTGCGGCGATCGCCCGCAGCTCGCCGTGCAACACCCTCAGCTGCTCGCGATCCGAGGCCTCCAGGCCGACCGAGTGCTCGGCGGCCGCGACGTCCGCCATGCGCAGGCGGCGGTCGACCTCGTCGCGGACCCGGAACTCCGAGGCGAGCTCGGCGGCGACCGAGTTGAAGGTCCGGGTCACGTGGTCACCGAGCTGCGTGGCCACCCGCGTCGACCCGTAGAGGATCGTGCGCGCGACGCCGGAGACCATCACCGGCACCGAGATGATGGCGCGCAGCCCCTCCTGCCCCACCGCCTCGGCGTAGTGCCGGGTGATTCCGGAGCAGTCCTCGTAGTCGCGCACCGTCGCGGGTCGCCCCGACGCCATGACGTGACCGCCGAGCCCGCGCCCCTTGGCCACCTGCAGGCCCTGCATGGAGGAGGTCCGGGCGCCGATGAACCGACTGAGTTGGGCGGTCTCGCCGTTCCCCTCCCCGGCGAACACGATCGGGAGCCCGGAGTCCTGCCGGGCCCGGCGCAGTGCGCCCAGGACGGCGTCCGAATCGCTCGGTCGGAGGGTGGTCATGGCAACGCTCCTCGTACTGACGTCGATCAGCTCCGCGCGGAGTCGCGGATGCTGGTGATGATGGCGCTGAAGTCCTTGTCACCGTGATCCTGCGCGAACTCGTCGTACAGCGCCGCGGCCGCAGCACCGAGGGGCGCCACCGTGCCGGTGCTCTCGAGCGCGGACAGCGCCAGGCCGAGGTCCTTGTTCATCAGTGCCGTGGCGAAGCCGGGCTTGAACTCGTTGTTCGCCGGCGACGTCGGGACGGGGCCGGGTACCGGGCAGTTGGTGTGCAACGCCCAGCTGTTGCCGGTGGCGCCGGTGACGACGTCGAACAACGCCTGGTGCTCGAGACCCAGCCGCTCGGCCAGGACGAACGCCTCACCGATCGCGATCTGGTGCACGGCGAGGACCATGTTGTTGCACACCTTCGCGGCCTGCCCCGCACCGGCGCCGCCGCAGTGGATGACCTTGCCCGCCATCGGCTCGAGCAGCGGCTGCGCGGCTGCGAACGCCTCGTCCTCACCACCGACCATGAACGCCAGGGTGCCGGCGGTGGCGCCCTTGACCCCGCCCGAGACGGGAGCGTCGACCTGGAGCATGCCGGCGGCCACCGCCTGCTCGTGGACCGCGCGGGCGTCGTCGACCGAGATGGTGGACGAGTCGATGAACAGCGTCCCCGCCTCGGCGGAACCGAGCACGTCGGCGTAGGTCGAGGTCACCAGCGCGCCGTTGGGCAGCATCGTGATGACCGCGGCGGCACCCCGCACCGCCTCGGCCGGGGACTCGCACACCGTCACCCCGGCCTCACGCGCGGCCTGCTGCGCGGCCTCGACCGGGTCGAAACCGCGGACCTCGTGACCGGCCCCGACCAGATTGGCGGCCATCGGCCCGCCCATGTTGCCCAGCCCGAGGAACGCCACGGTCGGCTTGCTCGTGTCCACGTTGCTCATCTACTACGCTCCCAGTCCGCGAGCGGCGACGGCCCGGCCGACGACGACCCGCATGATCTCGTTCGTGCCCTCAAGGATGCGGTGGACCCGCAGATCCCGCACGATCTTCTCGATTCCGTACTCGGATAGATATCCGTAACCGCCGAACAGCTGCAGCGACCGGTCCGCGATGTCGAAGCAGCGGTCGGTGACGAACAGCTTGGCCATGGCGCACAGTTCGACGTGGTCGGGCTCCTTGGCGTCCAGCGCCGCCGCCGCACGCCACAACATCAGCCGGCTGGCCTCCAGCTCGGTGGCCAGCTCCGCGAGGGTGAAACGGATGGTCGGCTCGTCGATGAGCGCCCCGCCGAACGCCTCGCGATCCCGTACGTGGGCCACCGCTCGCGCGTAGGCCTCCTGGGCGCCACCCAGCGAACAGGCCGCGATGTTGATGCGGCCGCCGTTGAGACCGCGCATGGCGATGGTGAAGCCGAGCCCCTCCCCGCCGGAATCCGCGCCGCCGATGAGGTTGGCGGCCGGCACGCGCACGCCCTCCATGATCACCTGCGCCGTGGGCTGCGCGTTCCAGCCCATCTTCCGCTCGTCCGGACCGAAGCCCAGTCCCTCCGAGTCTGCGGGGACCAGGAACGCCGAGATGCCCTTGGGGCCGGCGTCCCCGGTCCGCGCCATGACGAGGTAGACGTCCGACTGGCCGCCACCGGAGATGAACTGCTTGGTGCCGGTGAGCAGATAGTGGTCCCCGTCCCGGACCGCCTTCGTCCGCAACGCCGCCGCGTCCGAACCGGCGCCCGGCTCGGTCAGGCAGTAGCTCGCGAACGACTCCATCGAGGCCAATCGCGGGATCCACTCCCGCCGCTGCTCGTCGGTGCCGAACTCGTCGACCATCCACACGCACATGTTGTGGATCGACAGGTATGCCGCCACCGACGGGCAGCCCCGCGCGAGCTGCTCGAAGATGCGGACACCGTCCAGGCGACGCATCCCGCTGCCCCCGACGTCCTCCGAGACATAGATCGCGCCCATGCCCATCCCGGCGGCCTCCCGCAGGACGTCCTTGGGGAAGTGGTGGTTCTCATCCCACTCCTGCGCCATGGGCCCGACCCGCTTGTCCGAGAAGTCGCGTGCGGCGTCGACGATGACCTTGTCGTCGTCATCAAGCGTGAACATCAGGTTCCTCTCCTACGCCCGGTAGGCGTCAGTCCATCGTGGGGATGACGAACTCGGCGCCGTCCTTGATCCCCGAGGGCCACCGCTGGGTGACCGTCTTGACCTTGGAGTAGAACTTGATCGACTCCGGCCCGTGCTGGTTGAGGTCGCCGAAGCCGGACTTCTTCCAGCCGCCGAAGGTGTGGTAGGCGATCGGCACCGGGATCGGCACGTTCACGCCGACCATGCCGACCTCCACGCGGGAGACGAACTCGCGGGCCGCGTCACCGTCGCGCGTGAAGATGGCCACGCCGTTGCCGTACTCGTGGTCGCTGGGCAGCGCCAGGGCCTCCTCGAAGTCCTTCGCGTGCACGATCGTCAGCACCGGGCCGAAGATCTCGTCGGTGTAGACGCTCATGTCGGTGGTGACCTTGTCCAGCAGGGTCGGCCCGACGTAGTAGCCGCCCGAGATGTCCTCGCCGTCGAAGGAGTCCGTGTACGCGCCCACACCGCGGCCGTCGACGAGCACCTCCGCGCCCGCGTCCGCACCCTGCGAGATGTAGTCCAGCACGCGCTCCTTGGACTCCGGCGTCACCAGCGGCCCGTAGTCGGACCGCGGGTCGTGGCTGTGGCCGACCTTGAGCTCCTTCACCTTGGGCAGGAGCTTCTCGATCAGCTTCTCGGCCGTGCCCTCGCCGACCGGCACTGCCACCGAGATGGCCATGCAGCGCTCACCGGCCGAGCCGAAGCCGGCCCCGACCAGGGCGTCCGCGACCTGGTCCATGTCCGCGTCCGGCATGATGATCGCGTGGTTCTTGGCGCCGCCGAAGCACTGCGCGCGCTTGCCGGTGCGCGCGGCGTTCTCGTAGATGTACTGCGCGATCGGGGTGGAGCCGACGAAGCCGACCGCCTGGATCGTGTCGTTGTTCAGGATGGCGTCCACGGCCTCCTTGTCGCCGTGCACCACCTGGAAGATGCCGTCCGGCAGACCGGCCTCGGTGAACAGCTCCGCGAGGCGGACCGGCACCGACGGGTCGCGCTCTGATGGTTTGAGGACGAACGCGTTGCCGCACGCGATGGCCGGACCGGCCTTCCACAGCGGGATCATGGCCGGGAAGTTGAACGGCGTGATGCCGGCGACGACGCCGAGCGGTTGGCGCATGGAGTAGACGTCCACGCCGGTGCCGGCGTTCTCGGTGTACTCGCCCTTGAGCAAGTGCGGGATGCCGATCGCGAACTCGATGACCTCGAGGCCGCGCTGGATGTCGCCCTTCGCGTCCGGAGTCGTCTTGCCGTGCTCGATCGCGAGCAGCTCCGCGAGCTCCTGCATGTTCTGGTTGACCAGGTCGACGAACCGCATGAGCACGCGGGCGCGCTTCTGCGGGTTCTGCGCGGCCCACGCCTTCTGCGCGGCGGCGGCCTTGGCGATGACGTCGTCGACCTCGGCCGTCGTGGCCAGCGGCACGATCGCCTGCGCCTTCCCCGTGCTCGGGTTGAGCACCTCCTGGGTGCGGCCGCCCGTGGCCGCGACACGCGCGCCGTTGATGTAGTGCTCGACCTGCCTGAGATCCGACATGTCCGTCCCTTCGTCAGCGGGCTCGCCGCGGCCTGGTGACCGCGCGCCCCTCTCCCGTGATGCCCATCACCCTATACTTGCAACTCCTAGTAATCCATATCGAGGCGGCGACGGGCCTCGCACCATCCCCTTTCGGGTGTACCGCCACCCCGAACGACGGACCTACTGTGAGCTGACTCACTACACAAGAGGCACGTCCGTCGACAGGAGTACCCATGCCCCCGTTGCCCACCGAGGCCACCGTCCGGTTCCGCGCCGCCCGCGACTTCCTCCAGGCCCACGCGCAGGACTACGAGGGTGCCCGGGACGGTTTCGTCTGGCCTGAGCTGGACGAATGGAACTGGGCGTTGAATTGGTTCGACGTCCAGGCCGAGGGCAACGACGACCCGGCGCTGTGGATCGTCGAGGAGCACGACGGCGGCGGCGCACCCACCGAGGCCAAGTACTCGTTCGACGAGATGCGCATCCGCTCCGACCGCACCGCCAACTGGCTCCGCGACCACGGAGTGGAGCCCGGCGACCGCATCCTGCTCATGCTCGCCAACCAAGTCGAACTCTGGGACGTCATGCTCGCCGTGATCAAGCTCGGCGCCGTCGTCATCCCCGCGACCACGCTCCTGGCCGAGGGCGACCTGCGCGACCGGATTGCCCGCGGCGGGATCAAACACGTGATCGCCCGCGCCGAGCTGGCCGACCGCTTCGCCGGCATCTCCGGTGACTTCCAGCGCATCTCCGTCGGCGGGGCCGACGTGGGTGGCGCCGTCGGCGGGGCCGATGTGGGTGACGCCGTCGGCGGGGCCGATGTGGGTGACGCCGTCGGCGGGGCGCCCGAGGGCTGGATCGATCTGGCCGGCGCGATGGACGCCTCCCCCGACTTCGAGCCCAGCCACACCACGCACGCCGACGACACCCTGCTGCTGTATTTCACCTCCGGCACCACCAGCAAGCCCAAGCTCGTCGAGCACACGCATGCCTCGTACCCCGCCGGCCACCTGTCGACCATGTACTGGATCGGATTGCAGCCCGGCGACGTGCACCTCAACGTGTCCTCGCCCGGCTGGGCCAAGCACGCGTGGTCCAACGTTTTCACGCCGTGGATCGCCGGTTCGTGCGTGTTCATCTACAACTACTCCCGCTTCGACGCGACGGCGATGATGCGCGAGATGGACCGCTGCGGAGTGACCAGCCTGTGCTGCCCGCCGACCGTGTGGCGCATGCTCATCCAGGCCGACCTCACGCAGCTGCAGGTCCCGCCGCGTCTGGCGGTGGGCGCCGGTGAGCCGCTCAACCCCGAGGTGATCGGCCGCGTCCGCGACGCGTGGGGCGTGACCATTCGTGACGGCTTCGGCCAGACCGAGACCACCGTGCAGATCGCCAACACCCCCGGCCAGCCCATCAAGGACGGCTCCATGGGCCGGCCGTGCCCGGGCTTCGAGGTGGCGCTGGTGGACCCGGCCACGGGGCAGGAGGTCACCGATGACGGGGCCGAGGGCGAGATCTGCCTGCGCCTCGACCCGCGGCCGCTCGGTCTGATGGTCGGCTACCACGGCGACCCGGAGCGGACCGCTGCCGCGTACGCCGACGGGTTCTACCACACGGGCGACGTGGGCTCCCGGGACGCCGACGGCTACATCACCTACGTGGGTCGCACCGACGACGTCTTCAAGTCCTCGGACTACCGGATCTCACCCTTCGAGCTCGAGTCGGTCCTGCTCGAGCACCCGGCCGTGGCCGAGGCGGCCGTGGTGCCCTCCCCCGATCCGGTGCGGTTGAGCGTGCCCAAGGCGTTCGTCGTCCTGGCCGGGGGTTGGGAGGCGACCGAGGAGACCGCGCGGGAGATCTTCGAGTACTCGCGCACCCACCTGGCCGGCTACAAGCGGATCCGCCGGCTGCAGTTCACGGACCTGCCCAAGACGATCTCGGGCAAGATCCGGCGCGTCGAGCTGCGCAGGGCCGAGGTAGACAACGGCCCGTCGGTGGACTTCCCCGGCGAGTTCCGCGAGGAGGCGCTGCGCTGACCGCGACGACGACGGCGTGAGCGCCGCGCCCGCAAGGCCGCCCGCCGCACGGAGGGCCGAGGGGTGGGCGCTAGGTTGACTGTCATGACCGCACCCGAGATCGAACCCTCGCTGCTCGCCGTCGCACTCGCCGCCCCGGGCTTCATGCCACTGGAGGAGGGCACGACTCTCTACGAGATCGCCTGCGAGTACCTGGGCGACGGTGTGGGCGTGGAGATCGGCACGTACTGCGGCCGCTCGACGGTGTTCCTCGGCGCCGCCGCGCGCGTGACCGGCGGCAGCATCGTCACCGTCGACCACCACCGCGGGTCCGAGGAGCACCAGCCGGGCTGGGAATACCACGACACCTCGCTCGTCGACCCGCACACCGGGCGCCTGGAGACCCTGGTCGCCTTCCGCCACACCATGTGGGACGCGGGTCTGGACGAGGTGGTGACCGCCGCGGTGGGCAGCTCCCGGCAGGTCGCGCGGGTGTGGGGCACTCCCGCGTCGTTCGTCTTCATCGACGGTGGCCACTCCTCCGAGGCCGCGCAGGCCGACTACTCCGGCTGGGCCCGGTGGGTGAAGATCGGCGGAGCGCTGCTCATCCACGACGTGTTCCCGAACCCCGAGGACGGCGGTCGTCCGCCGTACGAGATCTACTGCCGCGCCCTGGAGTCAGGGCAGTTCACCGAGGTGGCCGCCGTGGATTCGCTGCGTGTCCTGCGCCGGGTTTCCGGCGAGGTCGGCGCACCGATGCCCTGAGAGGGGTCACACGGCCCAGCGGCCGCCCGCGCTCCACGCGTCACCGGCGCCAGGCCGGCCGTGGCGTGTGTGCAGGAACCGCCCCACCACGGCAGCCCCGAGGTCGTCGACCTCCGGCGCCACCACCGTGCCCTCGACCCGCCGGGCCAGCGCATCCAGGAACCGCGAGAGGCCGGGATCCGCGCCCAGGCGGAAGAACGTGGTCTGCGCGCCGAA
Source organism: Dietzia papillomatosis NBRC 105045 (assembly GCF_001570845.1). Taxonomy (NCBI): domain Bacteria; kingdom Bacillati; phylum Actinomycetota; class Actinomycetes; order Mycobacteriales; family Dietziaceae; genus Dietzia; species Dietzia papillomatosis. The sequence continues at coordinate 111,179 of NZ_BCSL01000002.1, forward strand.
CCGGGCGACCCTGTCGAGCTCGTCGACGGTCGTGCGGATCGTGTCCGGGTCCGGCGGGTAGGCGAACCAGGGTTCGCCGCCGCTGAGCAGGTGCGCGGTGGGCTCGCCATCGGTGACGATGAGCAGGACCGGCTGCATGGTCGGGTGCTCGCGGAAGAAACGACCCGCCAGGAGCAACGCGTGGTGCAGGTTCGTCCCGGCCTCGTACTGGGCGTCCAGTGACAACAGTGACTCGATCGTGCGGGTCTGGGCGAACCGCCCGAACGAGATGAGCTGGAGCCGGTCCTGCCGGAAGCGGGTGCTCACCAGGTGATGCAGGGCGAGCGCGGTGCGCTTCATCGGCACCCACCGGCCCTCCATCGCCATGGAGAACGAGGTGTCCACGAGCAGCGCGACCGCGGCCTGCGTCCGGGCCTCGGTCTCGCGGACCTCGATGTCCTCGGGCAGGAGCCGGACCCCGCCGACGGTTTCACCGCCCTCTGCGGCGATGCGGGAGATCGCGTTTCCGATCGTCCGCGGCACGTCCCACGACTCGACGTCGCCGAACTCCCACGCCCGGCTCGACCCCGTCTGGTCGTCCGCCGCCCCCGATGCGCGGGTCTCCCGCGCGCCCGATCGGCCGGACAGCCGGCGGGCGGCGTCCCGCAGCAGCGACCGGCCCAGTTTACGGAGCGCGGCCGGGGACAGTCGCAGGTCGCCGTCCGACCGGCGGCTCAGGTAGCCCGAGTCCCGCATGGCCTGCTCGAGCCGGGCCAGGGTCTGGACGGACACCGCCGCCTCACGACCGAGGGTGCGCTCGACGGCCTCCAGGTCCAGTTCGGACAGCGGCGACCGGTCACTGCGGGACAGCTGCTCGGCCAGCCGGTCGAGGTCTCCGAGTTCGGCCATCGCGGCCGTCCCCTCGGACATGCCCAGGCCCTCGGAGCCGCCGAAGTCCTCGGAGCCGTCCCAGTTCTCGCCGGGTCGCAGTGTCTGCAGCAATCCGTCGAGTCTGCCGAGCTGCTCGGAGAGCTCGGGCGAGCCGAACGCCTGCTGCGACAGGGCCATGAGCTCCTCCCGCTGCTCCGGGGTCATCGAGCGCATCATCCGCTGCGCTGCGGCCGAGCGCTTGGCGAGGGTGTCGATGAGCTCGTCGACGTTCTGCGGCTGCTCGGGGAAGGCGTCACCGTGCTTGTCCATGAACTCGCGGAAGTCCTCGTCGGTGTCCTCCCCGCGGGCGTGCTTGTCCAGCAGGTCGGTGAGGTCGGAGAGCATCTCGGACACCGCCGCCCGGTCGGCGTCGGTGGTGTTCTCCAGCGCCTGCTTCATTCCGGCGAACCGCGCGTCGAGCGCCTCGGCACCCAGCAGGTCCTGGATCCGCCTGTACGCCTCGCGGGCGTCCGACGAGGCCCAGTCGTAGTCCTTGAGCTCCCCCACCGCGGCCGCCGGACTGTCGGGGAGGTTCTCGATGGTCATCTCCCGCAGCGTGCGGTCCATGGGGTCCATCTCGGTGTCGCGGGCGAGCTGCCCGCGTTCGGCGAGCAACGCCTCGTCGAGCAGCTTCGAGACCTCGTCGAGGGTGCCGCCCAGCCGGTGGCGCTTCAGCAGTTCCTGCCGGCGGCGGTGGACGCGCCCTGCGAGCTCGTCGAGCCCGGTGTGGTCGCGGCCGCCGGAGCGCAGGAACTCGCGCATGGACTGCTCGGGCGAGTAGCCGGCCATGACACCCTCGGACACCGCGTCGAGTGCCTCGGACAGGTCGAGCGGGGGCGCGAGCGGGTCCGGCCCGCCGACGTAGCGTCCGTAGCGGGCGCGGGGTTCTGGTCGCGACATCGCGCACCTCCTGCTCCGACGGCCGCGTGGCCACCGGGGTGTGTCAGCCGTAGACGGCGGCGCCGTCCCCGGTCTCCTTGGACAGGCGCCGCGAGAGGTACAGCCCCTCCAGCGCCAGCTCGATCGCGCCGGCCCGCTGGCCGGCGTTGGTGGCGCCGACCCGGTCGGCGATCTCGTCGTACAGCCCCGGTACGGACAGCTCGGGCAGTGCGGCCAGGAACTCGGTCGCGGTGACGCTCGCCCCCGTGGTCAGGGTCACCGAGCCGTCGAACGCCTCGACGAGCGGGGCCATGTCGATGCCGCGGAAGAGCCCGCGCACGACGTCCACGGTCGCGGTGCGGAGCAGGTACCGCAGGATCTCGGATTCGCGCCCCTCCTCGCCGGGTTCGAACTCGATCTTGCCGCGCAGGACCTCCACGGCGGCGTCGAGATCCACGAGCCGGGCCACCGCCTCGCCGGGGTCGTCGGCCCCGCGGACGGCGGCCCGCCGGCGGGCCGCCGCGGCGACGGTCTCCGCGCCCGCGATGGCGAAACGCGCCGACACGCCCGAGGCCTGGTTGATCGAGTCGGAGGTGCGCAGTTCTCGGGTGAAGCGGGCGAGCAGCTCCATGAGGGCGTCCGGCACCTCGGCGGTGAGCTCGGCCTCCTGCCGCACGACCTCGATCTCGTCGGCCAGGTCGAGCGGGTAGTGGGTGCGGATCTCCGCGCCGAACCTGTCCTTGAGGGGAGTGATGATCCGCCCGCGGTTCGTGTAGTCCTCCGGGTTCGCCGACGCCACGACCAGTACGTCGAGGGGCAGCCGCAGCACATAGCCGCGGATCTGGACGTCCCGCTCCTCCATGACGTTGAGCAACGCCACCTGGATGCGCTCGGCGAGGTCGGGCAGCTCGTTGAGCGCCACGATCCCGCGATTGGCGCGGGGTACGAGTCCGTAGTGGATGGTCTCCGGGTCACCGAGGCGGCGCCCCTCCGCCACGCGCATGGGGTCGACGTCGCCGATCATGTCGGACACCGACGTATCCGGGGTGGAGAGCTTCTCCACGTACCGTTCGGTGCGGTGGCGCCACTCGACGGGCAGCGTGTCACCCTCGCGGGCGATCCGCTCGCGGGTCGGGTCGGTGATGGGGGCGAGCGGGTCCTCTCCCAGTTCGGAGCCGGCGACGACGGGGGACCACTCGTCGAGCAGCCCGACGAGGGTGCGCAGCAGGCGCGTCTTGCCCTGTCCGCGCTCACCGAGCAGTACGATGTCGTGCCCGGCGATGAGGGCGCGCTCGACCTGCGGGATCACTGTGGTGTCGAACCCGTGCATCCCGGGCCACGGGTCCCGTCCGGCGGCCAGGGCCGCGAGCAGATTGCCGCGCAACTCGTCGCGGAGGGTGCGGCTGGTGTAACCGGCGGCGCGCAGCTCGCCGAGGGTCCTGACGTCCGGCTTGTCGCTCACATCGCCCACCGTAACCCTGTGACGCGACTTCCGCTTCCGACCTACAGTGGCGGCATGCGTTCCGTGCTGACGGTGGTCCTCAACGTCATCTGGCTGGTGACCGCGGGCGTGTGGTTGTTCCTGGGCTATGTGGTCGCCGGGATCCTCGCGTGCATCCTCGTCGTCACGATCCCGTTCGGGGTTGCGAGCTTCCGGATCGCCGCCTATGTCCTGTGGCCGTTCGGTCGCGAGGTCGTCGACCGGGGCCGGCCCGGCGGGGCGAGCACGGTCGGCAACGTCATCTGGTTCCTGGTGGCCGGGCTGTGGCTGGCGATCGGCCACGTCGCCACGGCACTCGCCCAGGCGGTGACGATCATCGGACTGCCGCTGGCGTGGGCCAACCTCAAGCTCATCCCCGTGACGTGTTTCCCGTTCGGCAAGGAGATCGTGCGCTCCGGCCGGGCGTCGATGGTGCCGGTCGCCTCCCGCTGACCACCCGTCCGGGGCCGGCGGCGGTCGCCGTGCCCGGGGTCGGCGGCGGCCGGGTCAGTCCTCGATCCGCGGCTGGTGGTGACTGGCGATCGAAACCCGGTTGAAGGCGTTGATGAGCACGATCGTCCACTCCAACGCCGAGAGCTGCTCATCGGAGAAGTGGTCGGTGGCGGCCGCCGTCGCGGCAGCGCGTTCGTCGCCGTCGTCCAGGCGTGTCAACGTCTCGGCCAGGCGCAACGCCGCCCGCTCGGGGTCGCCGAACGCGTCGAGTTCGTGCCACGCGGGCAGCAGGTCCAGCCGTTCCTGTGACACCCCGGCCTCGCGGGCGGCCGGCACGTGGGTGGCCAGGCAGGCCGCGCATCCGTTGATCTGCGACACGCGCACGTTGACCAGTTCGAGCAGTGCCTCCTCCAATCCGGCCTCGCGGGACGCCTGCCGGGACGCGACGGCGGTACGGACGAGCTGCTTGTAGACCTCGCGCTGGGTCCGATCCAGCTGCGGGACCCCCATATCAGCCGTCCTCCGCTCCGACCCGGGCGCGGTCCTCGTCGGTGGCGTCGCGGTACGCTCCCGCGAACTCGTCGGCGTTCTTGCCGAGGAACCCTTCCACCATCGAACACACGGGGACGATCATCACGCCCTCGTCGCGGGTCGCCTCCACCGCGCCGCGCACGAGCGCGGTACCGAGACCCCGGCCTCCGAACTCCTCGCCGACCACGGTGTGGTGGAAGATGCGCTCGCCGCCGATCTCGCGGAAGTCGGCGTGGCCGGCGACCTCGCCGGAGGCGTCCCGGATCTCGAACGCACTGCGCGAGTCGGAGCGCTCCACGGTCACGGTGCTGCCGCTGCTGTCGGTGTACTCGGTCATCGGTGTTCTCCCCTACTCGGTGGTCCGTGCACGCGGATCGGGATTGACCCGCGGTCTGAGCGTGGTGGTGGGCAGCGTGGGCGCGGGCAGCCGGGTCAGGCCCTGCGGGTCGTGGCCGATGTAGCCGTCCACGCGGCCGAAGCGGTCGGAGCCGGCCTCCCACAGGTCACGGTAGTGGGCGATCTCGTCGTGGGTCCGCCCGATGAAGTTCCACCACATGATGATCTCCTCGGCGAACGGAGTGCCGCCGATGAGGATCGCGCGCCCGGCGGTGGCGCCGGTGTTGCGGAGGGTCAGGGTGGTCTCGCCGACGCCCGTGTAGGCGAGTTCGGTCACCGCGACGCGCACCCCCTCGAGCGTGAGGTCGCCGCTGTCCGCGAGCAGCCCGTGCTCGAACTCCGGGTCCACGTCGAGCGTCAGCTCGGCGCCGGGGTCGAACCGGATCTCCGCCGCGAGGAGGGGGGTGTAGGTGGGGACCGACGACGACGAGCCCATCAGTGACCCCATGAAGACCTGCATCGACGAGCCCTCGAAGCGGACCGTGTCGGGCACGAAGTGGTCGAACCTGCGGCCGCCCACCTCGCGGTGCGACTCGGGGAGCACGGTCCAGAGCTGCACTCCGTGCAGCATGGTGGTGTCCTGGGTCGACACCTCGGTGTGGCAGATGCCGGACCCGGCGGTCATGAGGTTGACCTCCCCGGGGCGCACGACGGCGTGGTTGTCGCCGGAGTCGTGGTGGGTGATGTTCCCCTCGAACAGCCAGCTGACGGTCTGCAGGCCGGTGTGCGGGTGGGAGGGGACGTCCATGCCGCCGCTGACGGAGACGTCGTCGGGTCCGTAGTGGTCGACAAAGCAGAAGGCACCGATGAGGGAGCGTTGCCGCTGCGGCAGCGTGCGGCGGACGGTCATCGCGCGCGGCCCGCCCAGGGGGACGTCGCGGGAGGTGATGATCTCCACGGCGGCGCCACCGGGGCGTGGCCCGTCGGGCGCGCCGCCGGCCTCGCACTCGATCTCCTCGGGCCGGGGGTCGAGGTTGGTCATTCGGCCACCTCGCTCATCTGTTCGCGGGCGCCGGCTTCCTGTCGCCGCATCTCGAGCTTCCGGGCGTTGATCGTCCCGCCCAGCGCGAGGACGAGCGCCTTGTCGACCAACGGTACCGGTAGATGGTCCAGCAGGCGACGGGTCAGTCCGCGGCGCAGGGCGGCGAGCGGGCCGATCCCCAGGATCCCCGCGAAGGTGACGACGAGGTCGAGTCGACCGAAGTCGGCCCGCACGCGGTCGGCCAGAGTGGAGAGGGAGTCGGGGTCGGTGACGTCCGCGGCTACCGGCGTGATCCCCGTCCCGCCGGCCCCGGTGATGACGACGACGGGAGCGACCGGGTCACTGTGGTCCATACCACGACGGTACCGGCGGAACCGGCCCGGGTGGGGCGCTACCGGCGGCTCAGACCGTGCCCCGAGGCCGAGCTTGCCGCCGAGGACGACGATGTACGGCTCGCCCTCGCGGCCGGCCTCCGCCCACAGCTCGCGCAACCTGCGCACGCTGCCGGAGATGTCCCGGGAGATGGGTGTGGTCATCCAGCCGTCGGCGCTGCGGCAGATCCACTTCAGGTTCTTCTCGTTCCCTGCCGCGCCCACCAGAGTGAGCGGGCCGGGCGTCCGGGCGGGCTTGGGCCAGGCCCAGCTGGGCCCGAAGTCGACGAACTCGCCGTGGTACTCGGCCTTGTCGTGGGTCCAGAGCTCGCGCATCGCCTCGAGGTACTCGCGCAGCATTGTGCGACGGCGCTTCGGCGGAACGTTGTGGCCGCCATCTCGTCGAGGCTCCAGCCGTAGCCCACGCCCAGGACGGCCCGGCCGTCGGAGAGGTGGTCGACGGAGGCGAAGGTCTTGGCCAGCGTGATGGGATCGCTCTCCACCGGGATGGACACGGCCGTGCCCAGCCGGATGGTCGAGGTCACCGCGGCGGCGGCGCCCAGCGCGACCCACGGCGAGCGCCGCGGTGTGTGGCCTCCGGTCGCTCGTGAACAGCGTCAGGCCGAATTCCATGCGCACTCCCCGGTCTGCGTCGCCACCCGCGCCGACACGTGATGAGGCAGGTGTCCCGCGGCGGCGTGGCGACAGACTAACGCGCGACGACGGCGGTCGGGCAGGCCTCGCCCGGCGCACAGTCCGCGGGGTCACCCGGCTGCGACCGCAGGCGCTGCATGGTGTGGTCCGAGACGTACCGGAAGATCTCGTTGCCCGGCGTGGTGCGCGACAGTGCGTCAGCGGCCAGCAGCACCACCGCGGCGGTCCATGTGCTCAGCTCGACGGGCCACCGTTTGCCGTCCGCGAAGACCAGGCCGGTCCAGTACGAACCGTCGTCATCCCTCAGGTGCTGCATGTTGGTGAACTGCTGCAGCGCCTGCTCGTGCCGACCCGCGGCCTCGAGCGCGAGCACCAGCTCGCATGTCTCCGCGCCCGTGACCCACGGACGGTGGTCGACGCAGCGGATACCGAGGTCGTCCACCACGAAGTCGTCCCAGCGGGAGTCGAGCCGGGCCTGCGCCTGCTCCCCCACCATGACACCGGCCAGGACCGGGTAGTACCAGTCCATGGAGAACTCGTCCTTGGGCGTGAACAGCTCCGGGTGCGCGCGCAGCGCGTGGCCCAGCCGGTCGGCGGCCGCGTCCCAGTCCGGCGCCGTCTCCCCCAGCTCCTCGGCGATCGCGACACCGCAGCGCAGCGAGTGGTGGACGCTCGACGACCCCGTGACCAGGGCCTCCTCGCAGAAGCCCTCGGGGCCGGCGCCCCACCACATCTGCCCCTCCGGGCCCTGGAACGTCAGCACCAGGTCGAGCGCACGCCGCACGGTCGGCCACATCGACTCCAGGAACCCCGGGGTGCCGGTGACCAGGTGGTGGTGCCAGACCCCGACCGCGACGTAGGCGCAGAAGTTCGAGTCGACGTCGCCGTCCACGATCCGGCCGTCCTGCCACTTGATCGGCCACGAACCGTCCGGGCGCTGGGAGTCGCGGAGGAACCCGTAGGCCCGCTCGGCGGCCTCCCACTGGCCGGCGACGGACAGACCCATCGCCGACTCGACGTGGTCCCACGGGTCGGTGTGCCCACCGGTGAACCACGGGATCTCACCGTTCGGCTTCTGGACCGAGGCGATCCACTGCCCGGTGGCCCGGACCGCGTCGGCGTCGAGGACGCCCGGCACGCTGGGCACCGGCCGGTCACCGGCCACCACGGTCACCGGCCCCGGGCGGGACACGCCGTTGTTGTGTGACTGCACGGACGATCAGGCCTCCACGGGCTTGCGCAGGTAGAACACGATCGACTTGCCCATGACCGGGTTGAGCAGCTTCTCGGCGGTGCGTGTGACCCACGGGCCCTTCATGAGGTCCCACACGAGCAGCTTGTGGTACGCCTTCGGCAGCGGATGATCCTCGTTCTCCGTGCCGACCGCGCACTTGAGCCACCAGTACGGCGCGTGCAGCGCGTGGGCGTATCCGGTGCCCGTCACCTCGAGGCCCGCGGCGCGCAGCTTGTAGCCGAGTTCCTCGGCCGTGTAGATCCGGCAGTGCCCGCCCGGGTTGGAGTGGTAGGCGTCCGACAGCTTCCAGCACAGCTTCTCCGGCCACTCCCGCGGCACGGTCACCGCGGCGACCCCGCCCGGCTTGAGGATCCGGACCAGCTCCGCGATGGCCTTCGTGTCCTCCGGCACGTGCTCGAGGACCTCGGAGATGAGCACCAGGTCGAACGTCGCGTCCCCGTACGGCATGGCCAGGGCGTCCCCGGTGACGGCCTCGCCCTTCGACGTGGGCAGGCCCTCGCCCTCGGCCTCCATGGCCGCCAGCATGTCCGCGACCTGCTGCATCTCGTCGGCATTCTGGTCGAACGCTGTGACGTCGGCCCCACGCCGGTAGAGCTCGAACGTGTGACGGCCGAGCCCGGCCCCCACGTCGATGGCTCGCATGCCCGGGGTGACCCCCAGACGGTCGAAGTCAGCGGTCAGCATGCGGCGTCCTCCTGCTCACGGATGTCGTACTCACCGGATTCCGGGAGCACCTCGGGCGCGTCGTCGGTGACGTGCTCGTCGATCTCGGTCTGATCCGGCCCGAGGACCGGCCCCGCCGACAGGTCCGGCAGCGCGTCGCCGCGGACCCGGGCGATCGCCGCCTCGTAGACCTCGACGGTCCGGCGGGCGACGGCCGCCCAACTGTAGCGCTCCATCACCCTCGCGCGGCCACCCTCCGACAGCCGGCCCCGCTCGACGGGATCGGACAGCAGCGCGCTGATCTCCCGGGCCAGTGCGTCGACGTCCCCGGGCTCGACAAGGCGGGCCGCCGAATCGTCCGTCCCGACCACCTCCGGCAGTGCGCCGGCCCGCGTCGCCACGAGAGCGCAGCCACTGGACATCGCCTCCACCGCCGGGAGGGAGAACCCCTCGTACATACTCGGAACCACCGCGATCTCGGCGGACCCCACGAGTTCGGCGAGCTCGTCGTCGTCGACCCCGGACACCAGGTCCACCGCATCGCGCAACCTCAACCTGTCCAGCAGACGCGACGCCTCGCCCTTCGGCTTGAGCTTGGAGATCAACGTCAGGCGGACGTCCGGGTGGTCCTCACGCACCTTCGCCAGCGCGCGCAGCAGGACGGGGACACCCTTGAGCGGCTGGTCGGCGCTCGCCACGCACACCAGGCGGCCGGGTTCGCGACGCCGCCCGTCGTGGAAACGGTCGGCGTCCACACCCAGCGGGATCGTGACGATCCGGTCCGGGTCGACCCCGAAGTCCACCGCGATGTCCTCCGCCGAGTTGCCGGAGACCGTGATGATCTCCTGCAGCCGGCGGGAGACGCGGATCTGCATACCGAGGAAGCCGAACCACCGCCACGTGGTGATCTTCTTGCGCAGCGGGGCCTCTTTCATGGCCAGCGCGCGATCCCTCGTGATGGGATGGTGCACGGTCGCCACCACGGGGAAGCCGGCCTTCTCCAGGTCCAGCAGGCCCGAGCCCAGGCACTGGTTGTCGTGCACCACGTCGAAGTCGTCCAGCCGGTCCTTCAGCGTGCGCGCGGCCCGCAGGCTGAACGTCCGCGGTTCCGGGAACCCGGCGGTCCACATCGTGACCACCTCGAGCACGTCGATGAGATCCCGGATCTCGCGGGGACGCGGCGTACGGAACGGGTTCGCGTCGTTGTACAGGTCCAGGCTCGGCACCTTCGTCAGCGTGGGCCCCGGGTCCAGCTCGGGGTACGGCTGACCGGAGAACACCTCGACGGTGTGGCCGAGTGTCGCCAGCTCACGGCTCAGGTGGCGTACGTATACACCCTGCCCGCCGCCGTGGGGTTTGCTCCTGTACGAGAGCAACGCGATCCGCACGATCGATCGCCTCCTTCTACGGTCATCGGCCCCGCCGTCGCGACTGCAGTGAGTGGCGGCGGGCACATCGGGCAAGTCTAGAACACGTTCCCCAGCAGCAAGGACGCGGCCGGGCAGCCGACCCGCCGACACACCGGACCCCCGGCACGCGGGGTGCTCGGGGGTCCGGTGAGACGGGCTGGGCGCGGCGGCGATCCCGCCGCGCCGAGCCGATCAGTAGCCCAGGTCGTCGAGGCGGACGGACGCGCCGGTGGCGTCGCCGAAACCGTCCTCGGGGCCGTAGAAGCCGTCGCCGTAGTCCGGGATGGAGTAGGCGGCGGCGCGGGCCTCCTCGGTGGGCTCGACCGTCGAGTTCCGGTAGCGGTTGATACCGGTACCCGCCGGGATGAGCTTACCGATGATGACGTTCTCCTTGAGGCCCACGAGCCGGTCCGACCGCTTGTTGATCGCGGCGTCGGTGAGGACGCGGGTGGTCTCCTGGAAGGAGGCCGCCGAGAGCCACGAGTCGGTGGCGAGCGAGGCCTTGGTGATGCCCATGAGGACCGGGCGCGCCGAGGCCGGCGAACCACCCTCGGTGAGCACGCGGCGGTTCTCCGCCGTGAGCTCGGCACGCTCCACCAGGGCACCCGGCAGGAACTCGGTGCTGTTCGACTCGTTGATCGCGACGCGGCGCATCATCTGGCGGACGATGACCTCGATGTGCTTGTCGTGGATCGACACGCCCTGCGAGCGGTAGACCTTCTGCACCTCGTCGACGAGGTGCTTCTGCACACCGTTCGGGCCGAGGATCGCCAGCACCTCGTGCGGGTCGGCCGGGCCCTCGAGGAGGGCCTGACCGCGCTCGAGATGGTCGCCGTCGGCGATCGGCCGCGAGGAGCCGTCGTCGAGGGTGATGTGGGCGAGGCCCTGACGCTTGGAGAGCTTCTCGTAGACGATCTCGTCCGCACCGTTGTCGGGCACGATCGTGATCGTGTAGAAACGCTCCTCCTCGTCGATGCGGATCCGGCCCGCCTCCTCGGCGATCGGCGCCTTGCCCTTGGGCACGCGCGCCTCGAACAGCTCCTGCACACGCGGCAGACCACCGGTGATGTCGTCGCCGACGCCACCCTGGTGGAACGTACGCATCGTGAGCTGGGTACCGGGCTCACCGATCGACTGTGCGGCGACGATGCCGACGGCCTCGCCGATGTCGACCAGCTGGCCGGTCGCCATCGAGCGGCCGTAGCAGGTCGCGCAGACGCCGGTGCCGGTGGTGCAGGTCAGGACCGAGCGCACCTTGACCTTCTCCACGCCGGCGTTGATGAGCGCCTCGATGGTCGGGTCACCCAGGTCGGTGCCCGCCGACACGATGACCGTGCCGTTCGCGTCGACCGCGTCCTCGGCGAGCGTCCGGGCGAACGTCGAGGTCTCGACGTGCTCGTCGCGCTCGAGGACACCCGTGGAGTTGCCCTGGGCGTCCATGATCGGACGGGCGATCGTCGTCTCCACGCCCTTGCTGGTGCCACAGTCGGTCTCGCGAACGATGACGTCCTGGGAGACGTCGACCAGACGACGGGTGAGGTAGCCCGAGTCGGCGGTACGCAGGGCGGTGTCGGCCAGGCCCTTACGCGCACCGTGCGTGTTCATGAAGTACTCGAGCACCGTCAGGCCCTCGCGGAACGAGGACTTGATGGGCTGCGGGATGAACTCGCCGTTCGGACGGGTCACCAGGCCCTTCATGCCGGCCAGCGACCGGATCTGGGTCATGTTGCCCGCCGCGCCCGACTTCACGATCGTCGGGATCGGGTTGTCGTCCGGGTAGTTGGCCTCCATGGCCTGGCCGATCTCGTCGGTGGCCTCCTGCCAGAGCTTGACCAGGTCGCTCTTGCGCTCCTCGTCGGTGATCTTGCCGAGGTCGTACTGCGACTCCAGGCGCGCGGCCTTGGTGTCGTACGAGGCGAGGATTTCCTTCTTGGCCGGCGGCACGAGCACGTCGGACATGGCGATGGTGACACCCGACCGGGTGGCCCAGTAGAAGCCGGTGTCCTTGAGCTTGTCCACCGTCTGCGCCACGACGATCATCGGGTAGCGCTCGGCCAGGTCGTTGATGATGACGGCCTGACGCTTCTTCGGCATCTGCTCGTTGACGAACGGGTAGTCCGCCGGGAGCAGCTCGTTGAACATGACGCGGCCGAGCGTGGTCTCGGCCAGCCACTCCTGCCCGGGGGTCCAGCCCTCGGGGAACTGCTCCGCCTCGATCTCGGCGCTGGGGCGCTGCTGCGTCATCCGGACCCGGATCGGGGCGTGGATGTCGAGCACACCCAGGTCGACGGCCATGATGGCCTCGGCCGGGGTCGCGTACACGCCGGTCGCCGGCGCGTCGTCGGTGGCGGGCCCGTAGGCGCCCTCGGCGCCCTCGTCCAGACGGGTCAGGTAGTAGAGGCCCGTGACCATGTCCAGACGCGGCATGGCGAGCGGACGACCCGACGCCGGCGACAGGATGTTGTTCGACGCGAGCATGAGGATGCGCGCCTCGGCCTGCGCCTCCGCGGACAGCGGGAGGTGCACGGCCATCTGGTCGCCGTCGAAGTCGGCGTTGAAGGCCTCACACACGAGCGGGTGCAGCTGGATGGCCTTGCCCTCGACGAGCTGCGGCTCGAACGCCTGGATACCCAGGCGGTGCAGGGTCGGAGCGCGGTTGAGCATCACCGGGTGCTCGGCGATGACCTCTTCGAGCACGTCCCACACCTGATCGCGCTGACGCTCGACCATGCGCTTGGCGGACTTGATGTTCTGCGCGTGGTTGAGGTCGACGAGCCGCTTCATGACGAACGGCTTGAACAGCTCGAGCGCCATCAGCTTGGGCAGACCGCACTGGTGTAGCTGGAGTTGCGGGCCGACGACGATGACCGAACGGCCCGAGTAGTCGACGCGCTTGCCGAGGAGGTTCTGACGGAACCGGCCCTGCTTGCCCTTGAGCAGGTCCGACAGGGACTTGAGCGGGCGGTTGCCCGGCCCCGTGACGGGCCGCCCGCGGCGACCGTTGTCGAACAGCGCGTCGACGGACTCCTGAAGCATCCGCTTCTCGTTGTTGACGATGATCTCGGGCGCGCCGAGGTCCATCAGTCGCTTGAGGCGGTTGTTGCGGTTGATCACGCGACGGTAGAGGTCGTTGAGGTCCGACGTGGCGAAGCGGCCACCGTCGAGCTGGACCATCGGCCGCAGCTCCGGCGGGATCACCGGGACGGCGCCGAGCACCATGGCTGCCGGGTGGTTGCCCGACTGCAGGAATGCGGAGACGACCTTGAGCCGCTTGAGGGCGCGGATCTTCTTCTGCCCCTTGCCGTTGCGGATGATCTCGCGCAGCGACTCGGCCTCGGCCTCGAGGTCGAAGTTCAGCAGCAGCTGCTGGATCGCCTCGGCACCCATGCCGCCCTCGAAGTACTCGCCGAAGCGGTCCTCGAGCTCGCGGTAGATGCCCTCGTCGGCGATGATCTGGTTGACGTCGAGCTTGACGAAGGTGTTCCAGATCTCCTCGAGGCGGTCCAGCTCACGCTGGGCGGCCTCGCGGATCTTCTTCATCTCCTTCTCGCCGCCGTCCTTGACCTTGCGGCGCTGGTCGGCCTTGGCCCCCTCGGCCTCGAGCTCGGCGAGGTCGGCCTCGAGCTTGCGCGCGCGGGCCTCGATGTCGGAGTCGCGCTCGTCCTCGATGATCTTGCGCTCCTCGAGGACCTGGGCCTCGAGGGTGCTGAGCTCGTTGTGACGTAGCTCGGTGTCGACGCCCGTGATGACATAGGCGGCGAAGTAGATGATCTTGTCGAGGTCCTTGGGCGCGAGGTCCAGGAGGTACCCCAGACGCGACGGGACGCCCTTGAAGTACCAGATGTGGGTGACGGGCGCGGCGAGCTCGATGTGGCCCATGCGCTCACGACGCACCTTGGCACGGGTCACCTCGACGCCGCAGCGCTCACAGATGATGCCCTTGAAGCGCACACGCTTGTACTTGCCGCAGTAGCACTCCCAGTCCCGGGTGGGGCCGAAGATCTTCTCGCAGAACAGGCCCTCCTTCTCCGGCTTGAGGGTGCGGTAGTTGATGGTCTCCGGCTTCTTGACCTCGCCGTAGGACCAGTTTCGGATGTCCTCGGCGGTCGCGAGGCTGATGACCAGCTCGTCGAAGTAGTTGACGTCCTGCACGTAGGCGTCCTTTCCCGGGTGGGATGATGGCGGGCCCCGGTCGGGGTGGGGCCGGTGGGGCCCGCCGTGGTGGAACTCGAATCTGTCGGGTGCGGGGCGGGGCGGCGGCTGCCGCCCTCCCGCCTACTGGGCCAGCTCGTCGGCCGCCGAGGACTCGTCGCGCGAGAGGTTGATCCCGAGGTTCGCGGCGGTACGGTCGAGGTCGTCGTCGTCACCCTCGCCCAGGGAGACCGCCTGGCCGTCGCTGGAGAGCACCTCGACGTTGAGGCACAGCGACTGCAGCTCCTTGAGGAGGACCTTGAAGGACTCCGGGATGCCAGGCTCGGGGATGTTCTCGCCCTTGACGATCGCCTCGTAGACCTTCACGCGGCCCACGACGTCGTCGGACTTGATGGTGAGCAGCTCCTGCAGCGTGTACGCCGCGCCGTAGGCCTGCATCGCCCAGCACTCCATCTCACCGAAGCGCTGGCCGCCGAACTGGGCCTTACCGCCGAGCGGCTGCTGGGTGATCATCGAGTACGGACCGGTCGAGCGGGCGTGGATCTTGTCGTCCACCAGGTGGTGCAGCTTGAGGATGTACATGTAACCCACGGCCACCGGGTACGGGAACGGCTCGCCGGAGCGGCCGTCGAACAGCGTCGCCTTGCCGTCGGCCTTGACCATCCGCTCACCGTCACGGTTCGGCAGGGTGCAGCCGAGCAGACCGGTGATCTCGGTGTCGGCCGCGCCGTCGAAGACGGGGGTCGCGGTGTTGGTGCCGGCCTCGACGTGGTGGATCTCCTCCGGCAGCTTGGTCGCCCAGTCGGGCAGGGAGCCGTCCGCCTCGCGCGGCACCTCCCAGCCCGCCTTGGCCAGCCAGCCGAGGTGGGTCTCCATGATCTGACCGATGTTCATACGACGCGGGACGCCGTGCGTGTTGAGGATGATGTCGACCGGCGTGCCGTCGGGCATGAACGGCATGTCCTCGGCGGGGAGGATCTTGCCGATGACGCCCTTGTTGCCGTGCCGGCCGGCGAGCTTGTCGCCGTCCTGGATCTTGCGCTTCTGCGCCACGTACACGCGCACCAGCTCGTTGACGCCGGGCGGCAGATCGTCGTCGTCGTCGCGCGAGAACACGCGCACACCGATGACCTTGCCGGACTCACCGTGGGGCACCTTGAGCGAGGTGTCGCGCACCTCGCGGGCCTTCTCTCCGAAGATCGCGCGCAGCAGGCGCTCCTCCGGGGTCAGCTCGGTCTCGCCCTTCGGGGTGACCTTGCCGACCAGCACGTCCCCATCACGGACCTCGGCGCCGATGCGCACGATGCCGCGGTCGTCGAGGTCGGCGAGGACCTCGTCGGAGACGTTGGGGATGTCGCGGGTGATCTCCTCGGCGCCCAGCTTGGTGTCGCGGGCGTCGATCTCGTGCTCCTCGATGTGGATGGACGTGAGCACGTCCTCCTCCACGAGGCGCTGCGAGAGGATGATCGCGTCCTCGTAGTTGTGACCCTCCCACGGCATGATCGCCACGAGCAGGTTCTTGCCGAGCGCCATCTCGCCGTTCTCGGTGCAGGGGCCGTCGGCGAGGACCTGGCCGACCTCGACGCGGTCGCCCTCGTCGACGATCGGCTTCTGGTTGGAGCAGGTGCCCTGGTTGGAGCGCGCGAACTTGGACAGGCGGTACGTCTGACGACCGCCGTCGTCGTCCATGACGGTGATGAAGTCGGCCGAGACCTCCTCCACGATGCCCGGGTGGGTGTTCACGACGACGTCGCCGGCGTCGACGGCCGCACGCAGCTCCATGCCGGTGCCGACGAGCGGCGCCTCGGAACGCACGAGCGGCACGGACTGACGCTGCATGTTCGCGCCCATGAGGGCACGGTTGGCGTCGTCGTGCTCGAGGAACGGGATCATCGCGGTGGCGACGGAGACCATCTGCCGCGGCGAGACGTCCATGTAGTCGACGTCACCGGCCTCGACGACCTCGACGTCGCCGTGCTTCTTGCGGACCAGGATGCGGTCCTCGACGAAGCGACCCTCGGTGTCGATCTCCGAGTTGGCCTGCGCGACGACGTAGCGGTCCTCCTCGTCAGCCGTCAGGTAGTCCACCTGGTCGGTGACGACGCCGTCGACGACACGGCGGTACGGGGTCTCGATGAACCCGAACGGGTTGACGCGGGCGTACACCGAGAGCGAACCGATGAGACCGATATTGGGACCCTCGGGGGTCTCGATCGGGCACATGCGGCCGTAGTGCGAGGCGTGGACGTCGCGGACCTCGAGGCCGGCGCGCTCACGCGAGAGGCCGCCGGGACCGAGCGCCGAGAGCCGACGCTTGTGCGTCAGGCCCGACAGCGGGTTGTTCTGGTCCATGAACTGCGACATCTGGGAGGTTCCGAAGAACTCCTTGAGCGCCGCGGTGATGGGCCGGATGTTGATCAGCGACTGCGGGGTGATCGCCTCGGAGTCCTGCGTGGTCATGCGCTCGCGGACGACGCGCTCCATGCGGGACAGGCCGACGCGGACCTGGTTCTGGATGAGCTCGCCGACGGTGCGCAGACGACGGTTGCCGAAGTGGTCGATGTCGTCGACCTCGACCGGCACCTCGCGGCCGCCGGCGACCTGCATGCTCGTCTCGCCCGCGTGGAGGCGCACGAGGTACTCGATGGTCGCGGCGATGTCCTCACGCGTGAGCGTGGTGGTGGCGTCGCCCTCGGGATCCGGCAGGCCGAGCTTGCGGTTGACCTTGTAGCGACCGACGCGGGCCAGGTCGTAGCGCTTCTCCTTGAAGAAGAGGTTCTCCAGGAGGGCCTCGGCGGACTCACGGGTCGGCGGCTCGCCCGGGCGCAGCTTGCGGTAGATCTCCAGCAGGGCCTGGTCGGTGTCCTCGACCGTGTCCTTCTCCAGCGTGGACATCATGATCTCGGAGAAGCCGTAGCGCTCCTTGATCTCGGTGGTGGTCCAGCCCAGCGCCTTGAGCAGCACGGTGACCGACTGGCGACGCTTGCGGTCGATGCGCACGCCCACGGTGTCGCGCTTGTCGACGTCGAACTCGAGCCACGCGCCGCGCGACGGGATGACCTTGACGGAGTGGACGTCCTTCTCCGTGGACTTGTCGCGTGAACGGTCGAAGTACACGCCGGGCGACCGGACGAGCTGGGACACGACGACCCGCTCGGTGCCGTTGATGATGAACGTGCCCTTGTCTGTCATCATGGGGAAATCGCCCATGAAGACGGTCTGGGACTTGATCTCACCGGTCTCGGTGTTCTCGAACTCCGCGGTGACGAACAGGGGCGCCTCGTACGTGCGGTCCTTCTCGCGGCAGTCCTCGAGGGACGCCTTCACCTCTTCGAAGTACGGCTCCGAGAACGAGAGGGACATGGAGCCGGAGAAGTCCTCGATCGGGGAAATCTCCTTGAGGATGGACTCCAGGCCTCCCTCGAGGTTCGTGGTACCGCGCGAGGCGGCCCTCTGCTGCCACTCCTCCGAACCGATGAACCACTCGAACGACTCCGTCTGGAGGTCGAGCAGCCCCGGGACCGGCAACGGCTCGGAGAGCTTCGCGAACGAGACTCTCCGGGGCGCACCGGGAACGGTGGAGACTGACGTGGTCTGGCGGGAGACTGCCAAGATGGGTCCTTCCAGCACCTCACGTGATCACCACGGGCGGTGACCACAGATGTATCTGCGAGCGGTCCGCCGACGGTTATCCCCCCAGGTCCGCGACCGGATGGAAGGCTCGGAGATCGCCCGGGGAAACCGGGGACGAGCCGTCACGGACGGACGAGTGGGCAAATAGCAGCCAGCGCAACGACCTAATCTAGTGGAAGGCGGCGACAAAGTCCAGCCTTCGACGGAAAGCCCCGGAGGCTGCTCATATACGCGGCGCGTCGTCCGTCTCTGCGCTGGTTGCCCTCGTGGCTCTCGCCTCATCGGCCCCCGGTCGGGACGTCGCGCCCGGGCGGTGTGGATCACGCCCGACGCTCCTAAAGGGTGACGGGTGAAAGCCCGTTCGTCAAGGATCCGACTCGGTCGGGTCTCTGATCGGTGCTCGCACAGGCTCCGTCAGGAGGGGAGGTCGGGGATCCTGGAGAGCTTCCACACGCCGTCGACCTTGTCGAGGCCGACGAGGTACGTGCCGCTGGTACTGCCGGCGGCCGCGCCGTCGCGGCTCATGGACACGTCCTGGACCAGCAGGACCTCGGCCTTGTCGCCCTGCAGGTAGGACAGGCCCGCCTCACGGACGAGCGCGTCGACGGTGGTCGCGGTCTGCTCGTAGCTGTCCCGTAGAGCGGGCCAGTTCCGCTCGAGCTCCTCCACGAGCCCCGGGGTGACGAACTCCTCGAGCGAGGCGTGGTACTCGTCGAGTTTCTCGTGGTCGATCGCCACGAGCCGCTGCACGTTGGTCGTCGCGGCGGCGAGGACCTCCTCGGTGGCCTGCTGGTCCACGAACGCCCGGTTCTCGACCGAGACGCCGGGTTCGGTCGCCAGGAACGCCCCCGCGGCGCCGGCGACCAGACCGACCGCCACGGCGGCGGACGCGAGGACGACCCCGGAGGGACGACGACGAGGCGTGCGCTCCCCCGTGTCCCCGCCCGCCGCCGCGTCGTGCGCTACGTCCGGGGCGGGGTCCGCCGGGCCGGCGGTGGTCTCGGCCCGGGTCGGCCCGGAGTGCCCGGCGAGGCGTCGCCGGGCCTGCGGGGTGGCCTGCTTCTGGGTTCTCTTGATGGGTGGCATCAGTTCTTCCCGCCCTTCGTCATCGGCCGGCGGTGGTGGTCGGCGCCGGGGTGGTCTCCTCCGCCTCCGGCGCGTCGTCGCTCCCCTGCTCCCCGGCGGCCGCCTCGGGCACCGCCAGGCCCTGCACCGACCGGCTGGACTGACCGACGGGGACGGTCACGCCGACCTGGTTGACCGCGTCGGCCTTCCACTGCCCCTCGACGCGGGTGAGATCGACACGCATGGCCTGGCGGCCCGTGATGTCGTCCTGGCCCTCCCGCTCGGAGTGCGCGGTGAACACGACCAGCACGGCGGCGTCGCCGGCGCCCCGGTCGAGGGTCTCGACCGCGGTGTGGGAGACGGTGGCCGTGGTGACCGCCTTCTGCTCCACCACGCGTGTGCGCACGTCCTGCGCCCACTGCTCCTGCTCCGCGAGGAAATCGCCCGTCGAGGCCGCGGCGAGCTGCTCGAGCGAGTCGTCCACGTCGCGGTGGTCGAAGCTGAACGCGTTGATGATCACCTGCGCGGCCGTCTCGGCGACCTCCTCGCGCTCCTGCGCCACCTGGTGCGCGGATCGCGCCTGGAGGTATCGCGTCCCCCCGACACCGAGCACCGCGAGCCCGGCCACCAGCACGACGACGGCCACGACGGCCATCCAGACGGGGACGCCGGCCCGCGTGCGGTCGGTCGCGGCGGGCGCGGGGTCCTCGTCCGTCGGCTGCGAACTCATGGCGGCGACGGTACCGGACGAGCGTCCTGACGGGTGATCCCCCGGTCGCCCCGTCACCGTGGGATCAGCCCCTGGAGGACGGCGAGCTGCTCGGCGGCCACGGACAGGTTGAGGCGGTCCGGGTCGATCTTCGGTGTACTGTCCCAGGGCTGCGGGACGTCGGGGTGTGCGTATTCCACCCGGTCGGCGCCGCGGACGGCCGTCGGACTGCCGAACGGCACCGTGCAGCGCGCCTCGTAGTTGGGCGGGAAGTCCTGCTCCAGCGGGTCGAAGGACGGGTCCTGCGCCTTGAGCTGCTCGATGATCTCGTAGGTCCTTTCGTAGCCCTGCGTACAGGGTGTGGGATTGTCCATTTCCAGTACCAGGCCGAAGTGGATGGTCCCGTCGCCCGGTGCCACGGACAGACCGCCCGCGGACAGTGCGGGCAGCAGCTGCAGCAGCACCACGAACGACGGCGCCAGCGGATCGACGGTCTTCATGGTGGTGGACAGGTTGCCCACCGCCCGGGTGAGGGGCTCGCCCGAGTTGTCGATCAGTGCACGGGTCTCGTCGGCGAACTCCGGGGCGGTGGAGATGAGCCGCTCGAGGTCCGAATCGGAGTCCCGCAGGGCCTCGGTCACGGTCCGCAGATCACGCGAGAAGCTGACGATCTCCCCGGACTGGTCGGCCTGGGTGTCGAGCACCGTCGCCCCGTCCCGGATGAGCGCCTGCAGCTGCGGCATAGTGCGGATCCCCTCCTCGGAGAGACGGATGAGCGAGTCCGACAGCCGCTGGAGCTGTGGCCCGCGGCCCTCGAAGGCGTCGCCGAGTTCGTCGACCATGACCTCGAGGTCGTCCAGCGGGACCGAGCGGGACAGGTCGTCGACCGAGGCCAGGAGGTCCTCGACGCGCACGGGCAGCGCTTCGCTGCCTGCCGTGATGACGTCGCCGTCCTGCAGGTGCGGCTCGGTGTAGCTGTTGGGCCTGAGGTCCACGAACTGCTCGCCGATCGCCGAGCGGTTGGCGACCACGGCCATCGTGTCGGCGGGAATCCCCGGGGCGTCGGAGTCGAGATCGAGTTCGACGCGCACCCCGCCGTCGGTCAGCGTCAGCTCCCCGACGCGCCCGACGGCGGTCCCACGGTAGTTGACTGCCGCGTTGGTGAACACGCCGCCGGTGTCCGGCAGGTCGAGGTAGACCTTGTACTGCCCGATTCCCAGCAGGGACGGCAGTCGGACGTAGTTGGCGCCGACATAGGCGATACCCACCGCTGCTATCACGCAGAAGGCGATGAGCTGGGTTCTCAGTGTCTTGCTCATCGGTATCCGGGCTCCCCTGGTTCGGGCAGGTAGTTCTCGGAGAACTCCGAGGTCCCCGGCGCGGGCCTGGGCTCGACGGCCCGGTCCATGACGGGTGGTACCGGCAACAGCGGCAGGACGATGGTGGTCCTCCGGTCCGGGCCGTTGTCGCCCTCCCACGGGTTGCCGGGGTCGACGTTGTACGGCCCTCTTGTGGTGGTCGGACGCAGCGGGACCGGGTCACCCTGGTTCGCGCCGAGGTTGCGGAGTGTCTCGGAGATGGTCGCGTCGATCGACAGGAACACGTTGGCCGAGCCACCGATGGTCGAGCGGATCGACGAGTCGGGGAACGGGAACGTGGGCACGAAGCCGGTGAGCTCGATGAGGTCCGGCGTCGACTCACCGAGGTACTGCAGCACGGGCCGGAGGGCGCGCAGGTCGGCGATGAGGTCCTCACGACTGGTGAGCAGGATGTCGGACCCGACCTGGCCCAGGGCGTCGATGCGACGCAGCATCTCCACCAGCTGCGGCCGCTGCTCCTCGAGGACCGCGACGCCGGCGGGGAGCTCGTCGAGTGCGGCCTGGATCTGTTCGCGCTGATCGTTGGCCCGGGCGGTCATGAGGTTGACGCCCTCGAGCGCGGCGGTGATGCTGTCGCGCTGCCGGTTGAGCCCGGCGATGAGCTCGTCGGCGGACCGGAGCGTCTCGGTGAGTCCGTCCTCTCGCCCGTCGGTGGCCTTGCGCAGTTCGGCGACGATCGGCTGCAGCTGGTCGACACCGCCGCCGTTGAGCAACAGCGACAGGGCGCCGAGGACCTGCTCGATGTCCGTGGCGGTCCGGGTGTTGGACGTGGAGATGACGTCCCCGTCCGCGAGCCGACCGGTGGGCGGCTCGTCCTCCGGCGGGGTGAGCTGGACGAACTTCTCACCCAGCAGGTTGGTCTGCTGGATGGACGCCTCCGTGTTGGCGGGCAGCTCCAGGTCGTCACGCAGGACGATGTCGACCTGGGCCGTCCAGCCGTCCTCGGCCAGCGAGATCCCGGTCACGCGCCCGGCGTCGAGTCCGTTGACCTTCACGGTGGACTGCAGCACCAGATCGAGCACGTCGTCGAACCTGATCGAGACATCCATGGGGTCGTCACCGACGTCGGCGCCCCCGGGCAGCGTGTAGTCCTCGAGGTTCATCGAACAGCCGGCGGCCACGGCCGCGACGAGGGCGGCCGCGCCCAGCGCGCGGCCCGCGCGGCCCGCCGGATTGAGCTGTCGCCTCATCCCCGTCCCCCTTCGGAAGCGGGCGTCATGGGCCACCCGCGGTTGCCCTCGACCGTCCCCGGCACCGGGATGGACTGCTTCATCTCGCCGGCGAGGATGCCGAGCGGCAGATCCGGGTTGGACGTGCGCAGTTCCTGGTTGCGCTGGGGCGCGAGCGCCTCGCACGCCTGGATGTCGGCGCGACGGAGGTTGTCCAGCTCCTGGAAAAGTTCGTTGCCGGGGTTGAGCCGGCCCAGCTTCATGATCTGGCACAGGATGCCGGCCGGGTTCTGCTTCTCGGGGATGTTCGGGCGCATCGACAGGCTGCCGGACTCCGCGTCGTAGGCGTTGATGAGGTTGGCCAGCGCCAGGGGCGCGGTCTTGAGGATCTCCTCGAGGTCGTCACGCTGGTCGGCGGTGATCTGGCTGATCGTCACCAGGCGGTCGGCGTTGCTGCGGATCACGTCCTGGTTGTCCCGCACGAGACGCGCGACGTCGGCCAGCGCGTAGCTCAGTTCGCCCAGCGCACCCTGGAGGTCCTCACGCTGCCCGGCCACCGTCTGGTTGAAGGAGGCCATCTGGGAGTTGAACTCGCGCACCTGAGCGTCGTTCTCCGCCAGCATGGTGACGAAGGACTGCAGGTTGACCACGGTCTCACTGATGTCCTGGCTCGAGTCGGCCAGTGTCGTCGCGGCGCGGGACAGTTCGTCGATCGAGCGACCCAGGGCGGCACCGTTGTCGGCGAGGGTGTCGGCGGAGGTGGCGACGAAGCGGTCGAGGGCACCGTCGCGGTTCGCGCCGTCGGGACCGAGCGCCTCGGTGAGGTCCTCGACC
Organism: Dietzia papillomatosis NBRC 105045; assembly: GCF_001570845.1. Lineage (NCBI taxonomy): Bacteria > Bacillati > Actinomycetota > Actinomycetes > Mycobacteriales > Dietziaceae > Dietzia > Dietzia papillomatosis. The sequence goes on from NZ_BCSL01000002.1 coordinate 134,102, forward strand.
GACGCGTACAGCTTGTCGACCTCGACGGGCGTCGCCGTCCGTTCGATCGGGATGTGCGCGCCCGACTGCATGGTCGGGCCGCCCGAGTACGCCGGGACGATCTGGATGTTGCGGTCCGGGATCACCGAGGGGGTGACCTGGACGGCCTTGGCGTCGGCGGGGATGTCGACGCCTCTGCGCACGTGGAGGCGCACCTCGACGGTGTCACCCATGGGGGTGACCTCCTCAACCGATCCGACCGTCACGCCGAGGATGCGGACGTCGGTGCCCTCGGAGATGCCCACCGCGGACGGGAACGTCGCGGTGATGGTGGTGCGCCCGAGTCGGGTCACCGCGAGGTAGGTGACGGCGACGACCGCGACGACGACGACGAGGAGCAACGCCACCAGCCAGTACGGCAGCTTCTTGTGCATCACTTGATCCCACTCTGTCGGGCCGGCGTCCGGGCGCCCGGGTAGAAGGGCGGTTCCGGCGCTCCCGGCGGGATGAGGTTGGTGACCACGGAGTCGAACCACCGACCGGTGCCCAGCATGTTGGCGTACAGCCGGTAGAAGGGCGCGAGGTTGTGGATGGACTTCTTGAGGTCCTCCTCGTGGTCGGTGAGGATCTCCAGCGCGGAGTCGAGACTGTCGAGCGTCGGGCCGAACTTCGCCTCGTTGTCCGCCACGAACAACCGCAGCTCGGTCGACAGACCGCGGGTCGACGCCAGGACCAGTTTGAGGGTCTCCGCGCGCTCGTTGAGCTCGCTGAGCAGCTGACCGGTGCCGATGATGAGCCGGCGGAAGTCGTCGTTGCGCTCGGCGAGGATCCGCGAGCTCGTCCGGGTTGCCTCGAGCAGCTGCCGCAGTTCGGCGTCCCGGCTGGAGATGGTCTGGGACAGCCGCGCGACGCCGTCGACCGCGCCGCGGAACTCCTCGGGCGAGGCCTGCATCGCGTCGGTGAGGGTGTCCAGACTCTCCGCCAGCTTGACGTCGTCGATCTCGTCGAGCGTCTCGGCCGCGGAGGAGAACGCCGTGACCACGTCGTAAGGGGCCACCGTCCGCTCGAGCGGGATCGGTTCGGACCGGTCCAGCTCGCCCGTCCCCGCGGGGTCGAGCGCGAGGAACTTCTGCCCCAGGACGGTCTTGACCTGGATGCTCGCCCGGGTGTCGTCGCCGAGCCAGGCGTCCTCGGCCCGGAAGCCCACGAGTACCTTGTCTCCCTCGAGCTCGACGTCGGTGACCACGCCCACCTTGATTCCGGCGACGCGGACCTCGTTGCCGCCGGTGAGACCCGCCGCCTCGGAGAAGTAGGCCTCGTACTTCGGCCCCGCCCCGACGATGGGCAGGGCGTCCAGTCGGAAGGAGCCGAGCGTGAGCACGAGGATCGTGATCACGCCGATCGCCCCGATGGTGGCGTTACCGAACCGGGGCTCGCCCGGCTTGCGCCTGCTCACGGGATCCCTCCTTCATGGCATCGCGGTGCGACGTTGGTGTACAGGACGTGGTTGAGCGTGGGTCCTCCGCTCGGCAGCAGGTTCGGCACGTTGTTACCCGGGCCGTGTACTAGGTCGGCGCCGCACAGATAGAACTGGAACCAGGAACCGAACGAACCCATCCGGATGAGGTTGTCGGTCTTGAGCGGCATGTTCGTGAGGACCTCGCTGAGCTTCTCCTCGTTGTTGGCGAGATTGTCGGTGACCAACTTGAGGTGGTCTAGCGACTCGGTGACGGCCGGCCGCGTCCCGGTGACGACGTTCTCGGCCGAGGACGTCAGATCCGCCATCGACTCGAGCGAACCGCCGATGGCGTCCCGCTCGGCGGCCAATCCCTCGACGAGCTGCCTGGTGGTCACCACGAGTTGCTGGAACTGGACGTCACGCTCGTTGATCGTCTCGAGCACCCTGGTGAGGTTGTCGATGACCTCCCCGATCACCTGATCGCGGTCGGCCAGGTGGTTGGTGAGCTGGCCGGTCTGACGGACGAGGTTCGTCACCGTGCCACCCTCGCCCTGCAGGACCCGCACCAGCGAGTCGGCGAGGGCGTTGACGTCCTCGGGCTGCAGGGTGGTGAACAACGGCCGGAAGCCGTTGAACAGGGCGGTGAGGTCGACGGCGGGCGACGTCTTCTCGATGGGGATGGTGGTGCCCTCGGGAAGAGTCGGCTGGACCGGCCCCGGTTCGCGCGAGATGTTCATGTACCGCTGGCCGATCATGTTGCGGAACCGGAGGCTGAGGTGGACGTTAGCCGGCAGGGTGCGGTCACCGGCGAGGGTGAAGTACACCTTGGCCTGGTCGCGCTCGTGGATCTCGAAGTCGGTCACGTGCCCCACCACCACTCCCGCGATCCGGACGTCGTCACCCTCCTCGACCATGGTCGCGTCGGAGAAGATCGCGGAGTACTCGGTGCCCTTCTCGCGAGTACCGCCCCGGATGGTCGTGGCGAGGACGGTCGACAGCAGACCGGTGACCACGATGAAGATGACGAGCTTGACGAACGAGGACAGCAGGCCCCCGCGGAACAGCGCTCCGAGTCTGGTCTTCACTCGAACGCCACCTCCGTCCCGCGGAGTGCCGGGGCGCCGAGGGCACCGACCCAGCCCGGGATCTCGGCAGCGTCACGGGCGGAGGCGACGCCGTAGACCGTGCGGACGGTGTCGGTCTCCAGCGGGGACCCGGCGTAGGCCATGGCCATGACATCCGCGTCCCGTCCGGCGGTCACGGTCGACGGGAACGGACGGTTCGGCTGCTCGGGCACCGCGCGTCCGGGTGCCGCGGGGACGGAGCCCCTGCTGCGGAGCGCCGGGACCGGACCGTCGAGGTCCAGTGGGTTGGGCAAGGTCGGCATGCTCTGCGGGCCGGGATTACGCGACGGCGGCTGGAACGCGCCGTCGGCGATCGCCCCGCCGGGGGCCATGGGAAAGATGTCGGGCTCCTGGGCCGGTTCGTAGCAGCGCGGACCGCGAGTGTCGAAGAACCGCGGCTCGTCCTGGTTGGGCACGTACCGCCCCTTCGGGTTCACCACCTCTATGGTCACCCGGATGCCGGGGTGCGGGTCCCCCACGCCGAGGATCGCATCGGAGCGGTCCAGGGCGACCATGAAGTTCTCGACGGTGCACGGCAGGGCCGGCGAGTACTCGGCGAGGTACTCCAGCGAGGTCCGCGAGTCGGCCGCCAGGGCGATGAGGTCCGTGCGGTTGTTGGCCAGGAAACCGGTGAGCACCTCGGCGGAGGTGCTGATGCGCTGCAGTCCGTCCGCGATGTCGGTGCGTCGCTGGATGACCGTGTCGCCGGTGGTCCGCAGGGCGTCGAGGGCGTGGACGAGATCCGGCAGCGCCTCGGAGTACGTCTGGGAGAAGGTCGCGAGGTCCTGCAACCCGGACTCCAGGGCGGGCATCTCCTCGGAGATGCCCTCGAAGACCCGGCCGATCTCCACCAGGCTCGCCCCGATCTCGTCGCCTCGGCCGGCCAGCGCCTGGTTGAGCGCGCCGAGGGTGCCGGCGAGCTTCTGCGGGGGCACGGCCTCGAGCACGGGCAGCAACCCGTCGAGGACCCGGCCGAGCTCGACCGCGTTACCCCGCGTGTCCTGCTCGATGGTGTCGCCCGGTTCGAGCGCGCCCGTCGGCGTGTCGGGGAAGCCGAGGTCCACGTAGCGCTCGCCGAACAGCGTCTTGGGCAGGAGCCTGCCGCTGATGTTGGCCGGGAGCTGGCCCATGAAGTCCGGATCGAACTCCATGTTCACGCGCACCTGGTCGCCGTCGGGCTCGACCCCGGAGACCCGTCCGACGAGGACTCCGCGGGCTTTGACGTCCGCGTCCACGGGCAATGAGTAGGCCATGTCGTCGGTGACCATGGTGACGCTGTCGGACGCGGTGAATGCGCGGTTGTAGATCGCGACCGTGGTCGCGACGAACGCCACGACGATGACGACGAACAGGGTCGCCAGGAGTCGCTTGCGTGTCGATGACATCTCGTTCATCCGGCCACCCGCACCGTCGTGGTCGTGCCCCACAGGGCGAGTCCGACGAAGAAGTTGAGGATGGCCACCACGACGATCGTGGTGCGTACCGCGCGACCGACCGCGACGCCCACGCCGGCCGGGCCGCCGGTGGCGGTGAACCCGTAGTAGCAGTGGATCATCACCAGGACGAACGCGAAGATGATGACCTTGACGAAGGAGTAGATCACGTCTTCGGGCGGCAGGAAGAGATGGAAGTAGTGGTCGAAGGAGCCCGTCGACTGCCCCTGGACCATCGTGTTGACGCCCCGGGTGGCGAGGTAGGACGACAGCAGACCGACCACATAGAGCGGGATGACCGCGATGAACCCGGCGATGATCCGGGTGGTCACCAGGTACGGCACGCTGGGGATCGCCATCACCTCGAGGGCGTCGATCTCCTCCGAGATGCGCATGGCCCCGAGCTGGGCGGTGAACCCGCATCCGACGGTGGCGGACAGCGCGAGTGAGGCCACCAGCGGCGCGACCTCACGGGTGTTGACGTAGGCCGACAGGAAGCCGGTGAGCACCGAGCTGCCGATCTGATCCAGGGCGGCGTAACCCTGGAGCCCCACGACCACGCCGGTGAAACCGCTCATCATGACGATCACGCCGATGGTCCCGCCGAGGACGGCGAGCACGCCCACTCCGAAGGTCACCTCGGCGATGAGCCTCAGAACCTCTTTGCGGTAATGGACGATCGTCTGCGGGATCCACCGGATCGCGCGCAGGTGGAAGGCGAGCTGGTCGCCGAGCGAGTCGAACGAGGCTATGGGGCCGCGGATCATGGCCCGGATCCGGGCCCGGGTGGGGCCGACGTCGGTGTGGATCGCCATCTACGACCCCTTCGGCGGGACGATCTGCAGGTACATCGCCGTGAGGATGAGGTTGGCGAAGAACAGCAGGAGGAAGGTCAGGACCACGCCCAGGTTGACGGCGTCGCCGACCCCCTTGGGACCGCCCTTGGGGTTCATGCCGCAGTAGGACGAGACGACTCCGGCGATGAGCCCGAAGACGAGGGCCTTGAGCGACGACATGATGAAGTCGGGCAGCTGGGCGAGCGCCCCGAACGACATGAGGTACGCGCCGGGCGTGCCGCCCTGCAGCAGGATGTTGAACACGTAGCCGCCGGCGATGCCGACGATCGAGACGAGTCCGTTGAGCAGGACGGCGATCAGCATCATGCCCAGCACGCGGGGGACCACGAGTCGCTGGACCGGGTCGATCCCCAGCACCCGCATCGCGTCGAGTTCCTCGCGGATGGTGCGGGCGCCGAGGTCGGCGGCGACCGCGGACCCCGCCGCGCCGGCAATGAGCAGCGAGGTCACCAGCGGCGCCCCCTGCTGCACGACGGCGAGGACGCCGGTGGCCCCGGTGTAGGCCTCCGCCCCGAGCTGCTGGACCAGCGAACCCGTCTGCATCGCGACGACCGCGCCGAACGGGATCGCCACGAGCGCCGACGGCAGGATCGTCACCGAGGCGATGAACCAGGACTGCCCGATGAACTCACGGAACTGGAACGGTCGTCTGAAAATTCCCCGCAGCACCTCGAGGAAGAGTCGGAACACCTTGCCGGCCTCGCCGAACGCGGTGCGGACGCCACCGCCGACATCCGACGGCGACACCCCTGTTCTTCTCTCTGGCTGCTGGGTCGTGCCCTCCGCCATGTATTCTCCCCCGACCTCTCCTGCCTCAGTGCTGACCGGAACCGTAGTGGTCGTCGAGCCCCGACGGGCTCGCACCTCCCGGCGTGGCGGCGTGTGCGGGGGTCGTGGCGGGCTCTGCAGCGGTGGTCGCAGAGTCGGCGTGGGCCGACTCCGCGGGCACGGAATCCTGGGTGTGGGCGGCGGCGGTCGAGCGTCCGTTGCCGTGCCCACGGGCGGCCCACTCCGTCCGGATGGCCTCCCGGGCCTCGGGCGGAAGGGTGTCGAGCATCTCGGCGACCCGCTTCTCGCGGCGGAGTTCGCCCTGACGCTGCGGGCTGCCGGGGGTCGGCTGCATCTGCGGCGGAACGCCCTTGACCTCGTCCTCGCCCGGGGAGCCGTCGTTGTGGCCGGCCTCGGCGTGAGCCTGCTCCTGGCGCATCTGCGCGTCGTCCTTCTCTTCGGACATGCCGATGGGCCCGAGCTTCGATCCGCGCAGGAACTGGCGGACCGACGGCTCCTCGCTGGTGAGCAGCACCTCACGCGGGCCGAACATCACGAGGTTCTTGCGGTAGAGCATGCCCAGGTTGTCGGGGACCGTGCGCGCGAGGTTGATGTTGTGCGTCACGATGAGGATCGTGGCGTCGATCTGCGCGTTGATGTCGATCAACAGCTGCGCGAGGTACGTCGTGCGGACCGGGTCGAGGCCCGAGTCGGGCTCGTCGACGAGGATGATCTCCGGGTCGAGCACCAGCGCGCGGGCGAGGCCGGCCCGCTTCCGCATACCGCCGGAGATCTCGCCCGGCAACTTGCCCTCGGCACCGGTCAGACCGGTGAGCTCGAGCTTCTCCATGACGATGTCGCTGATCTCGGACTCGGGCTTTCGGGTGTGCTCGCGCAGGGGGAACGCCACGTTGTCGTAGAGGTCCATGGAGCCGAACAGCGCGCCGTCCTGGAAGAGGACGCCGAACAGCTTGCGGATCTCGTAGAGCTCCTTGGCGGTGCACTGCAGGATGTCCGTGCCGTCGATGATGATCTTGCCGCGCTCGGGCCGCAGCAGGCCGATGAGCGATTTGAGGAAGACGGACTTACCGGTGCCCGACGGGCCGAGGAGCGCACTGACCTCACCCTCGGGGAGGGTGAACGAGACGTCCTCCCAGATCTTCTGCGAACCGAAGGACTTGGTCAGCCCCTCGACGGAAACCTCGACACCCACGGCAACCACTCCTCACTGCAGCCATCATCTGTGGCCACGGTCACTGTAAGCTACCGCTCCGTAGGCGTGCGGTGTTACATGGCCCGGAAAAGTGTTCCGCTCGGATCGTCGAGAGTGCTCGTGGGCGTGGGGATGTGCCGGTCGTACAGACGCCACAGGGGCGGCCCGGCGATGTCGCCGGGCCGCCCCTGTGGACGGTGGTGCGTCAGGTCACTTGAGGGTGACGGTGGCACCGGCCTCTTCGAGCTTGGTCTTGGCGGCCTCGGCGGCCTCCTTGTCGGCCTTCTCGATGATCGCCTTGGGGGCGGACTCGACGAGGTCCTTGGCCTCCTTGAGGCCCAGGCCCGACACGATCTCGCGCACGACCTTGATCACGCCGATCTTCTTGTCGCCGGCCGACTCCAGGACGACGTCGAACTCGTCCTGCTCGGCGGCGGCCTCGCCACCGGCAGCCGGGGCGCCGGCGGCGGCGACGGCGACCGGAGCGGCCGCGGTGACCTCGAAGGTGTCCTCGAACAGCTTCACGAACTCGGAGAGCTCGAGAAGAGTCATCTCCTTGAAGGCCTCGAGCAGCTCGTCGTTGCTGAGCTTCGCCATGGTGGCGTCCTTTCTGTTGGTCCCGGTGCCGTCAGACGGCCCGGAAGCATGTGGGGTGGATCAGTTCTTCTTGTCCTGGAGCGCCGCGAACAGACGTGCCAGCTGCGAGGCGGGCGCGTTGAACAGGCCGGCGGCCTTGGCCTGGTTGCCCTTGAGGGCACCGGCCATCTTCGCGAGCAGGACCTCGCGGGACTCGAGCTCGGCGATCTTGTCGAGCTCGTCGGCGGACAGCGGGGCGCCGTCCATGACGCCGCCCTTGATGACGAGCGCCTTGTTGTCCTTGGCGAAGTTCTTGAGCGCCTTGGCGGCGTCCACGACCTCACCGGTGACGAACGCGATGGCGGTGGGACCGGACAGGAGGTCGTCGAGACCCTCGACTCCGGCTTCCTCGGCCGCACGCTTGACCAGGGTGTTCTTGGCCACGGTGTACGTGGCCGCGTCACCCAGCGTCTTGCGCAGCTCGGTCACCTGGGGAACGGAGAGTCCGCGGTACTCGGTGACCACGGCGGTGGAGGAGTTCTGGAAGTGCTGCTTGATCTCCTCGACGGCCTGGACCTTTGCGGGCTTTGCCATGTTTCGCCTCCTTTCTGCATCATCTCGCCCGGGAGAGACACGAACGCCCCGTGCGCAGGTGGCACGGGGCGCGGAGGAGGCGGGCCCGCGGGCGCGCTGTCGTCTACGCTGACCGGTGTTCTCCTGCGCGGGCCGTCCGGGCGCTCCCGGACCCTTCGACCACCCCCGGCGGGAATGGCGACCTGCGGTCTTCGGTGAAACTTGATCAGGCGCCCGGGGGCCTGGACCTCCGAGCGTTCAAACTTCGGACCCAAGGGTATAGGCGGCGGACGCCGCATACCAAATCGCCCGGGCCGGCCGCGAATGGCGGCAAGTCCGGCTTTCTGACAGATTGGTCCCGTGTCTCCAGCCTCCTCCCGCCTCGCCGTCGTCTATAACCCCACCAAGGTCGGAGTCGACGAGGTGCGCCGTCGCGCCACGGCACGGGCGTCCCGGCACGGGTGGACCGACCCCGTCTTCCTCGAGACCACGGAGGACGACCCCGGCACCGGTCAGGCCGCCGAGGCGGCGGCGCAGGGCGCCGGGCTGGTGATCGCGTGCGGCGGCGACGGCACCGTGCGCTCGGTCGCACAGGGACTGATCGGCACCACGGTGCCGATGGGCGTGGTCCCCCTCGGCACCGGCAACCTGCTGGCCCGGAATCTCGACATCCCCCTGGACGACGTCGACCGCGCGCTGCGGGTGGCCATGACCGGACGCAGCCGCGCCATCGACATCGGCGAGGTCCGCTACACGGACGGCGAGGGCGACTCCCACGACGACGTGTTCCTGGTGATGCTCGGTGCCGGGATGGACGCCGACATGATCGCCGGCACAGACGACGACCTCAAGGCGCGGGTGGGCTGGCTCGCCTACGTGGGCGCCTTCGCCTCCACCCTGCTGCGCGGCCACAGGATCAGGGTGGACTACTCCCTCGACGACGGCCCGCGGATCCAGACCCGCGCGAGGACCCTGCTCGTGGCGAACTGCGGGATGCTGCAGGCGGGGATGGTGCTGCTGCCGGACGCGGTGATCGACGACGGCCTGCTGGACGTGATGGCCCTGCGCGCGAAGGGCGCGATCGGGTGGGCCAAGGCCGGCGCGGTCCTCGCGCAACACACCGTCCGCCACCGCCTCAGCGCGCTGCGCCGCGGCGGCGGTTCGTCCCACGAGCCCGAGCGTCACGAGACCCGCCCGGTGGACTTCCGCCAGGGCGTGAGTGTCACCGCGCGCATCCTCGAGAAGCCGGCCGCGTTCCAGATCGACGGCGAGGACTGCGGAACAGTCGCCGAGTTCTCCGCCCGGATCAAGCGGAGGGGCCTCGCGGTACGCGTCGCGTACTGAACGCGCCGCCGGGCCTCGGACGCGCATCAGGGGTCCCGACGGATCAGGAGCGCGAGGACGGCGCGGATCCGGAAAAGCGGAAGGCCCCGCGCCGGGGATTCCGGTCGCGGGGCCTTCGGCCGAGCTGGCTAGCTCACTCCGAGTCGGTGCCGGCCTCGAGGAGCTTCGAGATCGCCTGCGTGTCGACCGGGATGCCGGGGCCGGTCGTGGTGGAGAAGGTGATCTTCTGCAGGTAGCGGCCCTTGGAGGAGGACGGCTTGAGGCGCAAGACCTCGTCGAGCGCAGCCTGGTAGTTCTCCGTGAGCTGCTCCGGCGTGAAGGATGCCTTGCCCACGATGAAGTGCAGGTTGTTGGCCTTGTCGGTGCGGAAGGTGATCTTTCCGCCCTTGATGTCGTTGACGGCCTTGGTCACGTCCATGGTGACGGTGCCCGTCTTGGGGTTGGGCATGAGACCACGCGGACCGAGAACGCGGGCCACACGGCCGACCTTGGCCATCTGGTCCGGGGTGGCGATCGCTGCGTCGAAGTCGAGCCAGCCGCCCTGGATGCGCTCGATGAGGTCATCGGAGCCGACGGCGTCGGCGCCTGCGGCCTCGGCCTCGGTGGCCTTCTCGCCCTCGGCGAAGACGATCACGCGGGCGGTCTTACCGGTACCGTGCGGAAGGTTCACGGTGCCACGGACCATCTGGTCCGCCTTGCGGGAGTCGACGCCAAGTCGCATGGCAACCTCGACGGTGGCATCCATCTTCGTCGAGGAGGTGTCCTTGGCCAGGGCCAGGGCTTCCAGAGGCGAGTACAGCTTGGTGCGGTCGACCTTTTCAGCGGCGGCCTTGTAGGCCTTGCTGTTCTTGCTCATGTCTCATCCATTCCTGCCGCGTCACTCACGCGGCGGTCGGGTGTGGTTCGGGCCTGAGCTGCCCTCCCACGCAGTGCTTGGGGGTGGAGGTCAGCCCTCGACCGTGATGCCCATGGAACGGGCGGTGCCGGCGACGATCTTCGCGGCCTGGTCGATGTCGTTGGCGTTGAGGTCCTCCAGCTTGGTCTGCGCGATCTCACGGACCTGGTCCATGGTGACCTTGCCGACCTTGGCGGAGTGCGGCGTGCCGGAGCCCTTCTGCAGGCCGGCGGCCTTGAGGAGGAGCTTGGCGGCCGGCGGCGTCTTCAGCTTGAAGTCGAACGACCGGTCCTCGTAGACCGTGATCTCGACCGGCACGACGTTTCCGCGCTGGTTCTCGGTGGCGGCGTTGTAGGCCTTGCAGAACTCCATGATGTTGACACCATGGGCACCCAGAGCCGGGCCGACCGGCGGGGCCGGGTTGGCAGCGCCGGCCTGGATCTGGAGCTTGATGAGCCCTGAGACCTTCTTCTTCTTCGGAGGCATCGTCTTCCTGATTCTTCGACTGGATCTCGGCGCCGCGCTGTACACGCGGGAGGCCGACTGTCGTGTGCACCCGTCCCCGCCGCCCCACCGTGAGGCGAGCGTGCGGCGACACAAGCGCAACCTGGGAGAGTTTACGTGTTCCGCGCACGCAACGACTAATCGTGGGCGCGGACCGCTCCCCCGGACGCCTTCCGTGCGGGAAACGACTAACCCGCCCCACGCTGGGCGCGGGGCGGGTCGCCGGAGGTTCGTGCGGGTCAGTCGATCTTCTCGACCTGGTTGAAGCCGAGCTCGACCGGGGTCTCGCGGCCGAAGATCGACACGAGCACCTTGAGCTTCTGGGCGGCCGGGTCGACCTCGGAGATCGACGCGGGCAGGGTCGCGAACGGGCCGTCCATGACGGTGACCGACTCGCCGACCTCGAACTCGACCTCGACGTTCTGCGGGACCATCCCGGCGTCGCCGTCGGCGACACCCGCGGCGGCGGCCTTCTTCTCCGGCTTGGGCGCCAGGAACTTGGCCACGTCGCTCAGGGAAAGCGGGGTGGGGCTGCCGCCCTGGCCGCCGGTCGCGCTGACGAAGCCGGTGACGCCGGGGGTGTTGCGCACGACGCCCCACGACTCGTCGTCGAGCTCCATGCGCACCAGCACGTAGCCGGGCAGGACCTTGCGGTTGGCGGTCTTCTTCTGACCGTTCTTGACCTCGGTGTACTCCTCCACCGGGACCTCGACCTGGAAGATCTTGTCCTCGGCGCCGAGGGTGACGGCGCGGGTCTCGAGGTTGGCCTTCACCTTGTTCTCGTACCCGGCGTACGAGTGGATGACGAACCAGTCGCCGGGCAGCTTGCGCAGCTGGCGCTTGAACGCGATGACCGGGTCGATCGCGGGCGTGGCCGGCTCGGCCGGCGACTCCTCGGCGGGGGCGTCGTCGCTCACGTCGTCGGTCTGCAGGGCCGACTCGTCGAGCTCGGCCTCGGCGACGTCCTCGTCACCCTCCTCGACGATGTCGCCCTCGACGTCCTCGTCGATCTCGGTGGGCTCGGCGTCGGTGGCCGCGTCCTCGTCGAGCTCGGCGCCGGCCGCGACGGTCTCGCCCTCGGCCTGCTCGGCGGCGGCGTGCTCGGCGTCCTCGGCCCCGGGGCTCTGATCGATGTCGCTCACGGAAAATGCGGTCCTCTCGAAGTCGGCGGTCCGGATCTCACCCCGGACCTTCAGCGGCAGGTCTCTAGCGGTCGAAGACGAGCTCGACGAGCTTGCCCGCGCCGAAGTCGACGCCCGAGACGAGCGCGGTCATGAAGATGAGGAACAGGAACACGACGATGGTGTAGGTGACCATCTGGTTGCGCGTGGGCCAGATGACCTTGCGCAGCTCCTCGACGACCTGCTTGAGGTACTTGACGGGATTCGCGCGGGCGGTCCGCGTGTCCTCCGGCTTGTCCGCGTCCGTGCGGACCCGGCCCGCGACGGCCGTGTCGGCACGACCGGCCTTACCCGTGGGAACGGCGGCGGCCTCGGAGTCGCGAGCGCCGCGGGTATCGACGTCGTCGTCGCGATCCTGGCTCACGCGGCTACCTCCGGGTCGTCTGGCTTGCGGGGAAGTGCAGGGGCGACAGGACTTGAACCTGCAACCTGCGGTTTTGGAGACCGCTGCTCTGCCAGTTGAGCTACGCCCCTTCGGCCGGTTTCCCGACCACCCGTACCGTCCCGCGTAGCGGACCGCACGATCGCCTCGACTCTACAGTGTCGGCGACTGCCCGGGGGCAGCGCGGGTCGCGACCACGTTCGGTCGGGCATCTCAGTGTACGACAGCCGCCCCGGCGCCCCGAAATCGGCTCCCCCGGCCCTCTCAGTCCCCGAGCGCGACCGTGACGATCGCCTTGCCGAACACCTTGGCCCCGCCGCTGGTGACGACCAGCGCGACGTCGGCGCTCGAGCCGTCCTCTGCGACCTTCTTCACCGTCCCCGCCACCGCCAGGAGCGCCGGGGCGTCGGCCGGCACCACCACGGGGGCGGCGAACCGGAACGAGGTGGCCAGGACGCGATCGGCGCCCCCGGCCCACTCGGCGACGACCCCGATCGCCAGGGCCGAGGTCAGCATCCCGTGCGCCACCACACCGGGCAGGCCGAGCGCCTGCGCTGCCGCGTCGTCCAGGTGGATGGGGTTGTGGTCCCCCGACGCCTCGGCGTAGCGACGCAGGTCCTCCCGCCGGACCGGCAGTGTCCGCGGGGGCAGGGCGTCGCCGGCGGCGGGACTCGTCGTCGTCGCCCCCGTCGTGCCCTCCGGCGCGGGCGTCTCCTCCGGCGCGGTCGTCTCCTCCGGCCTGGTCACGCCTCCACCTCCGCGGTGAGCAACGCACTGGTCAGGGTCTGGACGGGCTCGCCGTCGGCGTCGCGGAGCACCGTGTCGAAACCGATCATGCGCCCGCCGCGCGCCGACCGCACGCCGGTGACCGTCGCGGTGGCGGTGAGGACGTCGCCCACGCGGATCGGCCGGTGGTGCTCGCTCGACTGGGCGGTGTGGAGGGTCCGCGCGAGGTCGATGCGCAGCGCGGGGTGCTCCATCACCGCGCGTTGGACCGGGGCGGTCAGGGCGGCGGCCAGCGTCGCGGGGACCTGACCGGCGGGCGCGCCGACGGCCTCGGCGAACCGTGTCACGACCGCGTCGGTCACGGTCACGGGATCGGCGACGACGACGAGGTCATCGGCGGTGTCTGTGCTCACAGCCCCCGACGCTACCTGAGGGCGCGTGCGGCGGGATCGCCCTCGCGGCGGCGCCCCGGCTCCTACGGTGAGGGCGGTCCAGCAGGAGGTGCGACGTGAGCCATGACTGGACACGCCCCCGGACTTCCGGCTGAGCCACGGCGTGTTCGGCGGCAGGGACGGAACCACGCCCGCGACCGCTGTACCCCGATCGACGTCCGGTGCGAGAGAGTCGCTCCCCGGGCCGGAACGACGAAGGCCGCCCGCGGCGATGCGGACGGCCTTCGATGGAAGTCGTACCGGTGGGGGGACTCGATCCCCCGACCTCACGATTATGAGTCGTGCGCTCTAACCAGCTGAGCTACACCGGCATGCCCTGCCAGTCGGGCGATCGAGCCGCCCCGCACAGTGCGAGCCCCCTGTCGGAATCGAACCGACGACCTTTTCCTTACCATGGAAACGCTCTGCCGACTGAGCTAAGGGGGCGGGCTACGCTCTGCGGCTGATCTCCCAACCGCTCGGCGCTGAAGCCTTTAGCAGATTACACACACCGCCGAACGCCGCACAAATCCGCCGGTGAGGGGTCTGTCTCCGGCAGGATGGGCGGGTGCGCATCTCCGTGGTCATCCCCGTGCTCGACGACGCCCGCGAGCTCGCGGGGTGTCTGGCCGCGCTCGCCGCACAGACTCGGGCCCCCGACGAGGTCGTGGTGGTGGACAACGGCTGCTCGGACGACAGCGTCGCGGTGGCGCGGTCCGCAGGCGCCCGCGTGGTCGTTGAGCCCGTGCGCGGGATCCCCGCCGCGGCCGCGTCCGGGTATGACGCCGCCACGGGTGACGTCATCGCCCGCCTCGACGCCGACTCCCGACCGGGCTCCGACTGGCTGGCACGGATCGAGTCCGCGTTCGCCGCCGACTCCGAACTCGTCGCGGTCTCGGGGCCGGGCGAGTTCATCGGCTTGACCGGCTGGCGGGCCCGGGCGGCGAAGCTGCTCTACATGGACGCGTTCTTCGTGTCCGTCGGATCCGCGATGGCCCACCCGGTGTTGTTCGGCTCGAACCTGGCGATGCGCCGCAACGCGTGGGAGCGGGTCCGCGACGGGGTCGACCGCACCGACCCGGAGCTGCACGACGACATCGACCTGTCGTTCCAGTTCGGCGCTCGCGACCGGTTGTGGGTGGACCGCTCGCTCGCCGTCGGCATCTCGGCGCGACCGTTCGACGACCCCGCGGCGATGCGCCGTCGCTTCTCGCGGGCGTTCCGGACGATCTTCCGTAACTGGCGCACGAGCCCGCCGTCGCAGCGGTGGCTGGAGCGCGTCCGGCGCTGACCCGGCCGAGCGCCTGCAGCCCCGCGTAGCGGCGGGCCTCCTACAGCCGCGGGCCCCTCGTCTGGGCTCAGGCCCAGACGATGACGGACCAGAGGATCAGCTGCGTCACGCAGAACCCCGCGAGCATGTTGAGCACGAGGAAGCGCTTCCAGCCCTCGTTGGTCGCCTCGGCCGTGGCGTCGGTGACCCGCACGTAGGCGGCCACGGTCGCGAGGTACGGCAGGATCGCGAACGCCGCCCCGGAGGCCGGCCACGGCGCCGCGAGGAGTAGCACCAGCACGGCGGCCGCGTAGCAGGCCAGCGCGAACCACACAGCGGCCCGCGCGCCGAGCACGGTGGCGACCGACTTCAGGCCCGCCTCGCGGTCGAAGCGCACGTCCTGCACAGCCCCGAACGCCTGCGAGGCCGCGCCCCACAGCATGAACGCGATGAGGCACGCCCACACGCCGCCGCTGAGATCGGCCCCGGCGATGGTCCAGCCGACGATCGCCGGGGAGACGAAGTGGAACGCCGACGTCACCGAATCGAGGAACGGGATCTCCTTGAACCGCAGCCCCTTGGCGCTGTAGGCGATCACCGCGAACGCGCTCGCCGCCAGCCACAGCGACGACTCCAGCGTCCCGACCACCGCGAGATAGACCAGGAACGGCACCGTCGTCACCGCGGACGCCACGAGAGTGGGCGTGTGCAGGGAGCGGTCGAGCACCGCGCCCTCGACGCCGCCCTTACGCGGGTTCCGCAGGTCGGACTCGTAGTCGAAGACGTCGTTGATCCCGTACATCGCGAGGTTGTACGGCACCAGGAAGAATACCGTCCCGATCACGCCCAGCAGGTCGAACCCGCCCGTGGCCAGGAAGTACGCCAGCGCGAACGGGGCGGCGGTGTTCACCCACGACACCGGGCGGGACGACCAGAAGAGGGTGGTGAGCAGTCCGGGCGGCGCGGGCCGGTCGGGGCTGCGGACCTCGTCGTCGTCGCCACCCCGCCCCAGCGCGTCACCGACCGGCGCGTCACCCACCGCGGCGTCGCCCGCCACAGCGCCACCCACCGGCCCGTCGCCACGCCCCGACACGGTCGGGTTGGGGCTCGCGGCGGCCTCGCTCACGGCCACCGCGCGCGGCCGGGCGGTGAGCGTGAACCACACCGACGGCACGAACACGGACGCGGCGATCGCGTAGGAGAAGTCCTCGATCGGCGCCACGCCGAGGCGGATGCCGCTGGTGAGGGCGTCGTCGTAGGCCACGAGCCCGGCGGCGATCATGATGTTGTCGAAGATCGCCGTGAGGACGAGCAGCACCACGAGCGAGCCGCCGACCCCGATGAGCCAGCGCCGCCGGTCGTCGCCGCGAAGACACCACAGGGCGATGAGCGCGGCCGCCACCACGGGAATGGCCATGGTGACGTTGATGGTCGAGTAGATGCTCACGGCCACTCCTCCGCCCGCCGCGCCGAGACGTGCTCGACGACCGTGACCACACCCGTCGCACACACGAGCGCGAGGTGGGACAGGAACGCGAGGAACACGACCTCCTCGAGCGGGATCTCCGGCGCCACGAGCAACCCGGTCATGAAGTCGGTCTGCCCGCGAAAGAACACGCCGCTGCGCACGCCGAGCACGTCCCACGTCAGCAGCAGCGCCACCGACGCGGTCACGGCGAGCGCGGTGGCCGCCGGCGCGCGGAACGCCGCGAGCTTCCAGCGATGGTCGATGACGAGGATGCCCGCGAACGAGATCGCCTGGACCGCCAGGTACGCCAGCCCGATCACCGGTCGAACACCGTGCCCCCGCCCGACGCCGCGCCCCCGCTGGCGGCGGCCCGATCGAACACCGTGCCCCCGCCGGGCTCGGCGACCGGCGCCGTGCTCGTGTCCCCGCGGACGTGCTTGAGCACCAGCTCGGCGCTGATGAGGCACATCGGCAGGCCGATGCCGGGGATCGTCGAGGCACCCGCGTAGTACAGGCCGTCGACGTGCTTGCTCACGTTGCGGGTGCGGAAGAACGCGCTCTGCGCGAGCGTGTGTGCCGGGCCCAGGGCGGTGCCGCGCCACGCGCCGAGGTCGGCCTCGAGGTCGGCGGGCGCGATGGTGCGCCGCACGACGACCCGCTCGGCGAGGTCGTCGGCGCCCGTCCACTCGGCGATCTGGGCGATCGCGCGGTCGGCGGCGGCCTCGATCACCACATTCCCGGCACCGTCCACGCCGCCGCGCCCGAGGGACGGATCGGCGGGGATGGGCACCAGGACGAAGAGGTTCTCGTGCCCCTCCGGCGCGATCCCGGCTGCCGGGTCGATGTCGGTGGCGCTGGGTCGACAGACGTAGAGCGACGCCGGGTCGGGGATGTGCGGGTCGTCGCCGAATATCGCGTCGAACCCCTCCTCCCAGCGGTCGGTGAACAGCAGCGTGTGGTGCGCGAGCTGCGGCAGCTCGCCGCGCACGCCGAGCAGGATGAGCAGCGCGCCCGGCCCGGGGGTCTTGGCGTCCCAGTATTTCTGTGGGTACGTGCGGAGGTCCTCCGGGAGCCACCGGGTCTCGAGGTGGTGGAGGTCGGCGGCGCCGACGACGAGGCCGGCCGGCAGCGTCCGCTCCGCCCCTGCCCGGTCGCGCACCCTCAGGCCCTGCACACGGGGGCGGGCCCGGCCGGACACGCGCCCGGCGGCGCCCTCGGATGTGGTGACCAGTTCGATCGCCTCGGTGCCCGTGTAGATGCGCACCCCCTGCTCCTCGGCCACCCTGCGCACGGCGGCGATCACCTCGGTGAACCCGCCCCGCGGGTAGAGGACGCCGTCGGTGAGGTCGAGGTGGCTCATGAGGTGGTAGATCGACGGCGCCAGGTACGGCGAGGAGCCGAGGAACACGGCCGGGTAGCCGAGGATCTGCTGGATGCGCCGGTCGGAGAAGCGCCGCGACACGAACGAGTGCAGCGGCTGCACGAGCCGCGCCACCAGGCTGCCGGCCCGGGCCACGACGTCCGGCCGCACGAGCGCCGGGTACGAGGTGAAGTTGGTGTAGAGGAACCGCTTGAGCGCCAGGTCGTACGTCGTGCGCGCCGAGTCGAGGTACGTACCCAGCACCCGCCCGGCGCCGGCCTCGAGCGACTCGAACAGGGCCGTGGACGCCGCGCGGTCCGAGCGGACATCGACCGGGTCGCGCCGGTTCTCGAAGTACACGCGGTACCCGGGGTCCAGGCGGACCAGGTCGAGTTGCTCATCCGCGGAGGTGCCACAGAGACGGAAGAAGTGGTCGAATACCTCGGGCATCAGGTACCACGAGGGGCCGGTGTCGAAGCGGAACCCGACCGCCGACCAGCTGCCCGCGCGGCCGCCGACCTGGTCAGTGGCCTCGACCAGGGTGACGTCGCGGCCCTCGCGGGCGAGCAGCGCTGCGGTCGCCAGGCCCGCGATCCCGCCGCCCACCACCACGACGGGCCCGTCCGGGGCGTGCCGGGGGTTCATCGCGCCACCGCCCGGCCGCGGCCCGCGGCGGCCCGGCCGATCACGGCGAGTTTGACCGGGTCGGGCACCCGCACCCGGCCCGCGCTCACCCCGGCCGCACCGGCCGCGCGGAGGCGGGCGTTGAGCTCGGCGAAAAGGTCGTGCGCTGCCGCCACCGCCAGGCGGTCACGGCCCGGGATGCGGTCGATCGCCGCCCGCGCGACGCGCAGGTCCGCGTCCACGTGGTCGGCCAGCTCGCGGACGTCCCCCTCCGTCAGCGCCCGCGGGTCCCGACCCGGCAGGTAGTTGCGACCGAGTTCCAGCGAGTCCTCCCGGACGTCCCGGAGGAAGTTCACCTTCTGGAACGCCGCACCGAGTGCGCGCGCTCCCGCCGCCATCTCGTCGTCGTCACCCAGTCCCCCTCCGGCGAACGTACGCAGGCACATCTCCCCGATCACCTCCGCCGACCCGTGGATGTACCGGCGCAGGGACTCCTCGGTGTGCTCGGTGACCTCCAGGTCGGCCTCCATCGAGTCGTAGAACGGGTCCACCAGGCGCGCGTCGATCCCGAACCGACGCGCGGTGTCGGCGAACGCGTGCGTCACCGGATCCGGGTCCAGGCCCCGGTCGATCGCGCGGTGCGTGCGGCGCCGCGCCTCCGCGATGAGCTCCCGCGCGGCGACCGGGTCGTCCATCGCGCCGTCGACCACCTCGTCACCCACGCGCGCCCACGCGTAGATCGCCGCGACGTGCGGGCGGGTCGCGGGCGCGAGCAGGCGGCACGCCAGCGCGAACGACGTCGAATACCGGCGCAGGATCACCTCGCTGCAGCGGCGTGCCGCCGCGGTGAACTCCGCGTGCGGGCTCTGCTGGGTCATCGGTTCCTCTCCAGGGCGGTGGCCAGGTGCGATTCGAGCGCCTCGCGGACGACCGGCGGTACGGCCGGCGAGTCCAGGGCGGCGCGGGCCGCGGTGACGAGGTCCTCCGCGATCCCCAGGGCGTACTCCCGCGCGCCGCATTCGCGCAGCAGCTCGCGCGCTGTGTCGGGGTCGGGGTCGGACCGGTTCAGCGCGGCGTCGATCCGCGGCCACGCCCCGGTCGCGCGGGCGTGGGCGAGCAGCACGGTGGGCGCGCGGCGGACGAGGTCGCCGGAGTTCGACTTGCCCGTCACGGCCGGGTCGCCGAACACACCCAGCACGTCGTCCACCACCTGATACGCGGTGCCGAGGTGGCGGCCGGTCTCCCGCAGCGGGTCGACGATCTCCTCGGGCGCTCCGGCCAGGACCGCGCCCAGTACGAAAGGCAGGCACACCGAGTAGGCGGAGGTCTTGGCCGCGCCGATCGCCAGCGCCCGCTCGCACCCGGCGGGAACGTCCTCCGAGGCGCCGTGGACGTCCGCGAACTCGCCGGCCACCGACGCGACGACCGCCCGGTGCACCTCGTCCACCACACGGTGCAGCGTCGCCGCGGGCACGGGCAGGCGCGCGAACTCGGCCATCGCCGCCACGAGCAACAGGTCCCCGCCCAGCAGCCCGCCGATCATCCCCACGTGTCCTGCACACTCGGCGGGCAGTCCGCGATCGGCGGCCCGCGTGGCGGTGCGCCCCTGCAGGTTGGGGTGGCCGCGACGGTGGTCGTCCCCGTCGGCGAGGTCGTCGTGGACGAGGAACGCCTCGTGCAGCAGCTCGAGGGCCTGGCCCGCGGCGGCGCGCACGGTCTCGTCCCGCCCACCGGCGGTCGTGTAGACGGCGTCGAACAGCGCGGACCGCATGCCCTTCCCGGAACGGGTGGTCCGGCCCAGGTCACCCAGCCAGTCGTCCACCCCCCGCCCCAGTCCGGGCGGCAGCGCGCGGGCGGTGATCCGATGGGCGGCGGTCATCGAAACGGGTGTCATATCGGGTTGTTCGGAGCCGGGGCCGTCGTGGATATGTCTCACCTCGATTCTGGTCGACGAGATGCGGCGTGACAGGTCGTGCGGGACGTGACACCGGAGCCGCCCATGCCCACACTTTCACGAATGTGCGCGCGACGTGCCCCGAAATGCACGAAGACCCCCGCTTGTGGCAGGGGTCTCGCGTGCCAGATGATGGATTCGAACCAACGTAGGCATAAGCCGACGGATTTACAATCCGCTCCCTTTGGCCGCTCGGGCAATCTGGCGTGCACCCTCAAGGGCGCTACGACACGATACAACGCACACGCCCCCGGGTGCCAAATCGGGGTGGTCAGGGGTGGTCCGACGGGGCGGGTAGCCTGGCCTGGTCGGTTCACCACCCCCTACGTCAGGAGTGCGCCCATGGCCTCGGAGTCCTCGTTCGACATCGTCTCGGAGTTCGACCGCCAGGAGGTCGACAACGCCCTCAACCAGGCCGCCAAGGAGCTGGGCACCCGCTACGACTTCCGCGGCACCGACGCCGCCATCGAGTGGAAGGGCGAGGACGCCGTCGAGATCACCGCGAACTCCGAGGACCGGGTCCTGGCCGCCAAGGACGTGTTCATCGAGAAGCTGGTGCGCCGCGGGCTGAGCATGAAGGCCCTCGAGGTCGGCGAGCCGATGGCGTCGGGCAAGGGCTACCGCCTGGTCGGGTCGCTCAAGCAGGGCATCGACAAGGAGAACGCCAAGAAGATCACCAAGCTCCTGCGCGACGAGGGCCCGAAGGGCGTCAAGGCGCAGATCCAGGGCGAGGAGATCCGCGTGTCGTCCAAGAAGCGCGACGACCTGCAGGAGTGCATCGCGCTGCTCAAGGGCGCCGACTTCGACGTGGCGTTGCAGTTCACCAACTACCGCTGATCGGCCGGGCCGTGGGCTCCCCGGGTGCGGTTGGCCGTCGGCTCCGCGCCGCCGCGATGGTCGCCGTGGTGGGCCTGTCCCTGCTCGCGGGGTGCGCGTCCGGTGGCGACGACGACGAGGGCGGCGACCTGACCGTGTTCGCCGCCGCCTCGTTGAGCGGGGCGTTCACGGAGATCGCCGAACAGGTCGAGAGGTCCGAGCCCGGTGTGTCGATCCGGCTGAGCTTCGGTGGGTCGAACGGCCTGGTCGACCAGGTCGCCGGCGGCGCGCCCGCGGACGTGTTGGCTGCCGCGGACGTGGCGACCATGGATCGGGCCGTCGACGCCGGGCTGGTCGCCGGCGAACCCGTTCCGTTCGCCACCAACGTGCTCACGCTCATCACCCCGCCGGGTAATCCTGCGGGGATCACCGGGCTCGACGCGTCCCTGGACGGCGCCCGGTTGGTCGTCTGCGCGGACGGCGTGCCGTGCGGGTCCGCGACTCGCGAGCTCGCCGAGGCGGCCGGGGTCGAGTTGCGCCCGGTGAGTGAGGAGTCCGCGGTCACCGACGTGCGCGGCAAGGTCGCCTCCGGGGAGGCCGACGCGGGGATCGTCTACGTTACCGACGCGCTCGCGGTCGCCGGCCGGGTCGAGCGGGTCCCGATCACCGGGGCTCCTACCGTGCCCAACGTCTACCCGATCGCCGTCCTCGACCGCGCTGCGGACTCCGGGCCCGCCCGCCGGTTCCTCGACGCCGTCACCGGTCCCGCCGGGCGTGCGGTGCTGGCCGAGCACGGGTTCGGGCCGCCGTGACCCGGCCGCCGCTTCCCCGGTGGCTGCTCATCGCCGCCGCTGTGGCCGTGCTGTTGGCAGCCCTGCCGCTGGCCGGGATGGCGGTGCGCGTGCCGTGGACCCGGGTCCCCGAGTTGCTGACCTCCGAGGCCGCCCGCGATGCCGCGTGGCTCAGCCTTCGCACGTGCGCGGTCTCCACCGTGCTGTGCGTCCTGCTGGGGACCCCGCTGGCCGTGCTGCTGTCCCGCAGTCGTGGGCCGCTGGCGGCCGTGGCCCGCACCCTCACGGCGCTGCCGATGGTTCTCCCCCCGGTCGTGGCGGGCCTGGCGCTACTCATCACGTTCGGCCGCACCGGCGTGGTGGGTCGCCACCTGTCCGTGCTGGGGGTCGAGGTCGGGTTCACGACCGCGGCCGTGGTGATCGCGCAGACCTTCGTCGCGATGCCGTTCCTCGTGGTGGCGCTGGAGGGCGCGCTGCGTTCGGTGGACGCGCGGCTCGAGCGGACGGCGGCCTCGCTGGGCGCCTCCCCGTCCCGCGTCCTGGCGACCGTGACGTTGCCGCTCGTCCTACCCGCCCTGGCCGCCGGCGCGACGATGTCGTTCGCCCGTGCGCTCGGCGAGTTCGGCGCGACGCTGACCTTCGCCGGCTCCCTGCAGGGCACCACCCGGACCCTGCCGTTGGAGATCTACCTCAGTCGCGAGACCGACACCGAGACCGCCCTCGCGCTGGCCGTCCTGCTCATAGCGGTGGCGGCCGTGCTCATGGCGGCCTCGGCGCTCGTCGCCCGCCGGGCGGTGGTCGGACGTGGCTGACCACTCCCCCGGTGCCCGGCCCTCCCCCGCCGCCGCCGAGCTCGACTGCCGGGTCACCGCCCGCGGTATCGACCTCCGACTCACCGTCCCCGCCGGCCGTCGCCTGGCGATCGTCGGCCCCAACGGCGCGGGCAAGTCCACGGCGCTGTCCCTGCTCGCCGGGCACCTACGCCCCGACTCGGGCGAGGTCCGCCTCGACGGCCGCGTCGTCAGCTCGCCCCGCACCCACGTGCCGGCGCACCGCCGCCGGGTCGTCGCGCTCGAGCAGCGGCCCGGTCTGCTGCCGCACATCACGGCCCTGGAGAACGTGGCGTACGGCCCCCGCGCCCGCGGTGTGCGCAGGCGCGACGCTCTCGCCCGCGCCCGCACCGAGCTCGACGCCGTGGGCTGCGCAGACCTCGCCGGCCGCCGCCCGCACGAACTGTCCGGAGGGCAGGCCCAGCGTGTGGCGCTCGCCCGCGCGCTGGCCGTGGACCCGGAACTCGTGCTGCTGGACGAGCCGCTGGCCGCGCTGGACGTGGAGGTCGCTCCGGCGATCCGTCGTCTGCTCGCCGATCGGATCACCGGCCGGGCCGTGGTCCTGGTGACCCACGATCCGATGGACCTGTGGGCGCTGGCGGACGATGTCGTCGTCGTCCACTCCGGCCGCGCCACCCAGTCCGGCACGGTCGAGGGGGTACTTGCGCGCCCGGCGTCGGACTTCGCCGCGCGACTGGCCGGCGTCTCGCTGGTGGAGGGGATCGTCGACGACGACGAGGTGCGCACCCCCGGAGGCGATGCCGTGGCGGGGATCCGCGCGGACGCCGCGGCGGGCTGGCGGGGCGGGGTGCGGGCGGTGGCGACGGTCGATCCGCGGGCGGTGGCAGTGCACGCCGCTCCCGCCGACACCGCGTCCGCTTCGGCCCCGGGCCCGGCCGGCACTGTCGCTCCCGCCGCTCCCCCCAGCCCGGCCGGCCCTGCGTCCGCGCACTCGCCGGTCTCGAGCCCGCGGAACGCCTGGCCCGCCCGCGTCGTGTCGTTGGCTCCGGCCGGTGCGCAGACACGCGTGACCGCGGAACTCCGGGACGGCCAGCGAATCGACGCCGAGATCACGACGCGTTCGGCCGCCGAACTCGCGCTCGCACCGGGCGTGCCCGTCACGCTGATCGTCAAGGCCACCCAGGTGGTCCTCTACCCGCGCGGCTGACCCGGCCGGACCTGTCGCCGCACCCCGCGCTCGGCCCCTCCCGCCCATCCCAGACGACTGCCGCACTCACGCGGCCCCTCCTACACAGCCGCCCCTCGCACGCGAGAAGCCACGCCCACGCGGCCGCTCAGCCGACGCGGTCGACCGTGAAGCGCACGAGCCGGCGCAGCGCCTCGTTGGCGGGCCCGGCCGGCAGCGCGTCGAGCTCGGCCATGGCGTCGTCGACGTACTTCTCGAGTGTCGCCCGCGCGCGCCGCATACCGTCCGAGACCCGGAGCAACTCCAACGCCTCCACGACCTCGGAATCGTCGGTGAGCGGCTGGGCCAGCAGGTCGCGCAGTCGCGGGCTGTCGGGCGAGCCGGCCTCCATCGCGTAGATCATCGGCAGAGTGTGCACGCCCTCGCGCAGGTCGGTGCCGGGGGTCTTGCCGGACTCGGCGGACGGGGAGGCGATGTCGATGATGTCGTCGGCGATCTGGAACGCGATCCCCACCGCGTCACCGAACCTGCGCAGCCGCACGATCTGCTCGCCCGTCGCACCGGAGTACTCGCCTCCGAACTGGGCGGCGGCGGCGATGAGCGACCCGGTCTTCTCCCAGATCACCCGCAGGTAGTGCTGGGCGGCGTCCTCGTCGCGGCCACCGATGCCGGGACCGACGGTCTCGCGCATCTGCCCGGTGACGAGTTCGGCGAAGGTCTGGGCGATGAGCTGGACGGCGGCCGGACCGAGGTCGGCCAGCAGCATGGAGGAGTGGGCGAAGAGGAAGTCGCCGGCGAGGATCGCGGTGGAGTTGTCCCACCTGCTGTTGGCGGACTCGACGCCGCGGCGCATGCTGGCCTCGTCCATGACGTCGTCGTGGTACAGGGTGGCGAGGTGGATCATCTCGCAGACGACGGCGGCCTTGACCAGGCGCTCGTGGTCGGGCTCGGGCCCGATCTCGCCGGCGAGGAGGGTCACGATCGGCCGGAAACGTTTGCCGCCGGCGGTGACGAGGTGGAGTGCGACCTCGGAGAGGAAGTCCTCGCCGCTCTCGAGTCGACTGACCAGCAGTTTCTCGACCTCGTCGAGTCGCCCTCGAAGGGCTGCGGCGAGGTCTGCGTCACCGATGTCCACGCCGGCCACCACGTGGTCCGTCGCCGTGTCCGCGGTGCCGGTCGTCACTGATTCGCTCGACATCCCCACTCGTCCTCGTCGCCTGGTGCGGGTCGGCATCGACCGGCCCTTCTCGACAGACTACGGTCCCGGCCCGGCGGCTGCGGCACCCCACCCCGCCCGAGGTGCAGGCGACCGGTGCGCCCGCCGACCTGCCACCATGGTGCGTATGGAGTCCCGGCGGCGTCTTCCCTCTTCGACCGATGTCCTCGTGGTGGGCTGTGGCCCGGCGGGGGCGGCAACCGCGACGTGGTTGGCGCGGGCGGGCCGCGAGGTGACGGTGCTCGACGCCGCGGAGTTCCCCCGGGATAAAACGTGCGGGGACGGCCTGACGCCGCGGGCGATGCTCGAGGTGGATCGACTGGGCCTGGGCGCGTGGGCGCGGGACCGGATCACCATCCGTGGTCTCGAGCTGCGGGGCTTCGGCCACGAGCGACGGGTGCCGTGGCCGGCGGGTGAGCACGGGGGCACGGGGTCGGCGGTGCGGCGCACTGTGTTCGACGACCGGCTGCGGCAGGCGGCTGTCGAGGCCGGCGCGGTGGTGCACCAGGGCGTGCGGGTGACGGGCGTGGAGAGGGGCGACGACGACGAGGTGACCGCCGTCCTGGCCGGGGACGATCGCGTGGAGTGCCGGACATTGGTGGTGGCCGATGGCGTGAGGTCGCCGGTGGGTCGTCTGCTGGGTCGCACCTGGCATCGCGACACGGTCTACGCCGTGGCGGCGCGGTCGTATGTCGGGTCCGCTCGGCACGACCATCCGTGGATCGGGTCCGACCTCGAGCTGCGCGACGAGGCGGGTGCCATCCAGCCCGGCTACGGGTGGGTGTTCCCCCTGGGCGACGGCGAGGTCAACCTCGGGGTGGGCGCGCTGGCGACCTCGACGCGGCCGGCGAACGTGGCGGTCAAGGAGCTGCTGCAGCACTACGCCCGTAGCGTGCGCGACGACTGGGCGTTGGAGGGTGAGCCGCGGGCGGTGACGTCGGCGCTGCTGCCGATGGGGGGTGCGGTGGCGGGGGTGGCGGGCCGCAACTGGGCGGCTGTGGGTGATGCTGCGGCGTGCGTGAACCCGCTCAACGGCGAGGGCATCGACTACGCACTCGAGGGCGGGCGGCTGCTGGCCGAGTTAATCCTCGCCGGCCACGGGACGCGCTCGGGCGGTGTCGGCTCGGACGGTGTCGGCTCGGACGGTGGCGGTGCCCGCACGGAGCCGCTCACGCACGCGTGGCCGGAGGTGCTGCGGCGGACGTACGGCGAGGCGTTCGCGATCGCCCGGGACGCCGCCCGACTGCTCACCTATCCGCGATTCCTGCCGATCGCCGGTCCGGTGGGGATGCGCTCGCAGACGTTGATGACGGCGGCGGTGCGCTGCATGTCCAACACCGTCGCCGACTCGGACCGCGACGTGGTGGCGCGGGCGTGGCGGGCGGCCGGGTCGGTGGCCCGCAGGCTCGACCGGCGCCCGCTGTTCGCCGACTGACCGCGCGGACACCCGTCGGTCGTGCGCGAGCCGGGCGGGCGGCCTCTGCGGCGGACCGAGGGCGCAGGCGGCGTCAGGCGGGGCGACGGGCCAGATGGATCGCGGCGATGCCGCCGGTGAGGTTGGTGACGCTGCAGCGCTCCCAGCCGCTGGACTCGACCATCTCGCGCAGCGCCTGCTGGTCCGGCCAGTCGCGGATGGACTCGGCCAGGTAGACGTACGCGTCCGGGTTGGAGGACACGCTCGTCGCGATCTTCGGCAGCGCCCGCATGAGGTAGTTCATGTAGAGCGCGCGGAACGGCGGGAAGACGGGCGTGGAGAACTCCACCACCGCGAGCCGCCCGCCCGGCTTGACCACGCGCGCCATCTCCCGCAGACCGGCGGCGGTGTCCTGGACGTTGCGCAGGCCGAAGCTGATGGTCGCGGCATCGAAGGAGGCGTCGGCGAACGGCAGCTTCATCGCGTCGCCCGCGACCTTGGGCACGTCACGACCCGCGCCCGCGCGCAGCATGCCGAGCGAGAAGTCCGCGGCCACGCACCACGCGCCGGACTTGGCCAACTCGACGGTCGACACGGCGGTGCCGGCGGCCAGGTCGAGGATCCGCTCCCCCGGCCGCGGCGCGAGCAGCGACCGGGCCCGGCGCCGCCACACGTGGTCCATGCCTCCGGACAGGATCGTGTTGGTCAGGTCGTAGCGCTTGGCGACGCCGTCGAACATCGACGCGACGTCGCGGGGCTGCTTGTCGAGATTGGCGCGGGACACGCCCCCGACGCTACCCGGCCCGCCGGACGCCCACGCCGACCCGGCCCGCGGAGGAACCGACGCGGCCCGTGGACGAGCGGGCACCGGCGGCGGCGTAGTGGTCGAACAGCTGCCCGCAGACGGCGTCCCAGGTGCGCCCCGCGACGGTGGCGCGGGCGGCGGCGGCCATCCGATCGCGGTCGGCGAGCACGGCGTCGAGGGCCGCGGAGACGTCGGCGGCGTACCGGCGCGGGTCGAGCAGGACGCCGTTGACGCCGACCTGCACGAGATCGCGCGGGCCGCCGGCGTCCGGGCCGATGACGGGCACGCCCGAGGCGTGGGCCTCCTGGACGGACTGGCAGAACGTCTCGAACTCGCCGGCGTGGCAGAACACGTCGAGCGTGGCGTAGGCCTGCGCGAGGGCCTCGCCGTGGAGCTCGCCGGTGAAGATCGCGTGGGGCATGGCGGCGTGGAGTGCGGGGCGGTCGGGTCCGTCGCCGACGACGACGAGTTGCACGTCGCCGTCCGGGCCGGAGCGGTCGGCCAGCGGCTGGAGGCGCTCGACGTGCTTCTCCGGCGCGAGCCTGCCGACGAATCCGACGACGGGCCGCCCGTCCGGGGACCACAGCCGGTGCAGGGCCGCACTGCGCCGGGTGGGCGAGAACCGCTCGGCGTCGACGCCCCGCCCCCACCGGTACAGGCGCGGGATGCCGTGGGCGGCCAGGTCCGCCATCGCCGCGGTCGACGGGGCGAGGGTGCGGTCGCAGGCCGCGTGGATCGCCCGGGTCCAGGCCCAGGCGGCGTCGGCGAGGACGCCGACCCCGTACGCGTCGGCGAAGCCGGCCACGTCGGTCTGGTACACCGCCACCGAGGGCACGCCCAGGGCGCGGGCCGCAGCGGCACCGGCGGCGCCGAGCACGAACGGGGACGCCAGGTGCACCACGTCGGGCGCGAAGTCGCGGAGGGCGTTGTAGACGCTCGGGCTGGGCGCCCCGACCGGCAGCGAGGACACCACCGGCACCCGCACGGCCGTGACCCGGTGGACGGGGTAGCCGAGGTGGTGGTCGGGCCCCTCGGCCGGGTCGGCACCGAGCAGGTGCCCGCCCACGAGCGGGGCCACCGCGCTGACGAGCGGGTGCGCCCGGACGGCGTCGGCCGCGCCCTGCCAGAGCCCGACCTGCCCGGAGGGCGCCACGACGAGGCAGTCGTGGCCGTGTCGGCGCGCGTACTCCAGCACGCGCAGGACGGAGTTCGTGACGCCGTTGACGTTCGGCAGGAACGATTCGGTGACGATGGCTACGCGCACGCCCTCACTGTCGCCCGGCCGGGCCACGGGCCGGTGATCAGCGCGGGTCGGGGCGGGGAATTCGTGGTATCGCCCGGTGAACCCCCGGTGACGCGGCGGCGTAGGCGAGCGCGGCCAGCGGCACGACCACCGCCGGGACCGACAGGGCGGGCACCACGGCCACGGTCCAGCTGCGGCCGGAGACCCGGACGAGGTCGGGGTTGGCCCGGCGGAACTCCACCTGCACGCGCTGCCCCTCCACCAGGCCCGTCGGGTAGAACACGCCCGTCACCGGGCGCACCGTCCGGCCGCCACCGGCGTCGAACTCCACCGCGGCCCGCCGGTCGGTGACCTCGGTGACGGTGGCCGTGGCGCTGCCCATGTCCCGGTCGATGCGCTGGTCGTTGACGAAGCACGCCAGCAGGATGAGGACGGCCGTGAGCACGGAGAACGCCGCCGCGGCCGCCGCCACCACCCGCACGCCCTGCCGGGCGTACACCGCGCGACGGGCCCGACGCGCGGAGACGGTGCCCGCGGTCATTCGGGGTCCGAGGCCCCGGGCCCGGTCGCGCCGGACCCCGCGCCGCCGGGTGCGGTGGTACCGGGCACCGAGGCCCCGGGCTCGACGGCCTCCGCGCGCAGGGCCGCGTGCAGCTCACGCAGGCCCTGCCGGTCGGTGCCCACCCGCACCACGCGCAGGCCCTCGGGGACGATGTCGTGGTGCGCGACCGGCACCGACGGCTGCGCGAGGATCGCCTCGAGCCCGGCGGGATCGGTGTCGGTGAACGGCACCCCGGCGCCCGCGCAGAGCGCACCGAGGTTCGCGCCGTGCGGGGTGCCGAAGACCCGCTCGAAGTCGGCGGCCAGCCGCGGATCGCCCTGCTCGAGCAGGGAGAAGATGCCGCCACCGTCGTCGTCGGCCACCACGATGAGCAGATCCGACGGGTGGCGCTCACGGGGACCGAGCAGCAGTCCCGAGATGTCGTGCAGGAACGTGAGGTCGCCCAGCAGCGCCACGGTCCGACCGGGCGCCGACAGCGCGACGCCGATCGCCGTGGACACCGTCCCGTCGATCCCCGAGGCGCCGCGGTTGGCGTACACGGACACGTCGGGGTCGATCGGCCCCACGAAGGACAGGTCCCGCACGGCGTTGGAGGCGCCCACCACGATGTTGTCCCCGGCCCGCACGCCACGCGCCACGGCGCGGGCGACGTGCAGGCCCGTCGGGGCGCCCGCGTCCAGGTGCTCGTCGAGCAGCCGGTCGACGGCCGCGCGGGCGTGGGCGTCGGCACGGGCGGTGGTCTCGGTCCACGATTTCTCGACCCCCCAGCCGGTGAGCACGGAGTCGGCGAGCTCGGCGGCGCTGCCCGTGGGATTGGGCGAGCGCGGGCCGGCGTCGAGGATCACCAGGTCGACCTCCGGGTCGGCCAGCAACCGCGTCACGGAGCGGTGCAGCGTCGGCCGGCCGGTGACCACCACCTGCTCGGGCCGCAGCGACGATATCGCCAGCGGGTGCACCGGATGCAGCGGGACCGGCGCCCCGGGCTCGGCGACCGTCGGGACGCCCACCAGCCCGGAGACCGGAGCCGCCCCCACCCCCGAGACGACCAACGTGGGCCGCGTGAGGTCCACCGCCACCGCCGAGGCGGCGGGAGCGGAATCGACCCCCGCGCCCGCCCGCTGCACCCACGGACGACCGCCCGGGCGCCCCTCCGGCAGACCGCGGGAGCCGTCGTCGGGGTCCACCTCGTCGTCGTACCCCCCTGGGCCGCCACCGAGGACGAACTCCTCGTCGCCCTCGCCCGGCACCAGCGGCTCGCGGAACGCGATGTCCACCTGCACCGGGCCCGGGTCCGCGGCCGCGGTGGCGGTGAGGATCGCGCGGCCGATCGCGGAGCGCCAGTGGCGGTGCTCGGTGACGGGATCACCGGCCGCGCCGAGCTCGATCACCGCGCGCGCGTGCGGACCGAACAGGCCCACCTGGTCGATGGTCTGGTTGGCGCCGGTCCCCCGCAGTTCCGGCGGACGGTTGGCCGTGAGCGCCAGCACCGGCACGCCGGAATGGGCCGCCTCGACCATCGCCGGATGGAGGTTGGCGACCGCGGTGCCCGAGGTGACGACGACGGGGACCGGCCGCTTCGAGCCCAGCGCGAGTCCGAGCGCCGTGAACCCGGCACCGCGCTCGTCGATCCGCACGTGCAACGCGATCCGACCGGCCCGCTCCGCCGCGGCCAGCGCGAGGGCGAGCGGGGCACTGCGCGAACCCGGGCACAGGACCGCGTCGGTGATCCCGTGGCGGACCATCTCGTCCACCAGGACACGGGCCTGCGCGGTACTGGGGTTGCTCGGCGTGGCAGTCATCGCCCCCAGCCTAGTCGGGCGAGGTCGACCGCCCCGCCGCATCCGTGAGCCGCCCACCCATCGCCGCCAGCGTCTCGCGCAACGCCTCCGGCGACTCCACGACGAACTCACCCGGCAGCCTGGCGAGGTACCACGCCAGCACGTCGAGGTCGGCCGCCCCGGCCTCCAGCCGACACGCCGGGCCGTCCGGGTGCTCCGCGGGGCGCAGCTCGGTGACCGTGGCGTACATGGGCGGGAACAGCTCGACCACCTCCTCCGAGGGCGCGAACACCGTCACCCGCGCCACGTGCGGGTAGGGCGCCGCGGTGACCGCGTGCTGGACGTGCGCCGCCGGGTCCGGCACGTCGGCGCGGGCCGTGAAGCGCCACCGGCTGCGGTGCACCGCGCGGATCCGGTCCAGCCGGAACGTGCGCCAGTCCGCGCGCTCGAGATCAAAGCACAGCAGGTACCAGCGCCGGCCCAGCACGACGATCCGGTACGGCTCCACCCGCCGCTCGGTCTCCCGCCCCGCGCGGTCGCGGTAGTCGAGCCGCACCTGCTCCGTGCCCCGCACCGCATGTCCAAGGTCGAGCAGCAGACCCGGCTCCACCGGGGTGTCCGCGCCGGCGACCGCGACCATCGACTCGGTGACGTCGGCGACCCGCTCCCGCAGGCGGCCGGGCATCACCTGGTCCAGCTTGGTCAGCGCGCGCAGGGCGTGCTCCCCGACCCCCGCCACCGCGCCGCCGGCCGCCAGACGCAGTGCGATCGCGACGGCCACCGCCTCCCTGTCGTCGAGCAGCAGCGGCGGCAGGCGACGACCCGATCCCAGCCGGTAGCCGCCGCCCGCACCGCGCTCGGACTCCACCGGATAGCCCAGGTCCCGCAGGCGGTCCACGTCCCTGCGGACCGAGCGGGTCGTCACGCCCAGCTCCGCCGCCAACTCCTCGCCCGTCCACACCGACCGACGCTGCAGCAGGTCCAGCAGACACAACACGCGCTGGGTGGTGGGCATCCGGTCCTCGCTCATCGCGAGCCCCCGTTCGTCGCCGGGTCATCCGTCATGACGGAAGTGTTCCACGGCCAGCGGACCGGAACTGTCCGGACGGAGTGCGACGCTGTCCGCAACCGACCTCGCAAGGAGCAAGTCATGACCGCCACCCGCACCCTCGACTGGACCGACCAGCTCGTCGACCAGATGGACCGACACTGGACCGGTCAGCTCCGCCCGCGCCTCGAGGGGATGACCGACGACGAATACCACTTCTCACCCGCGCCCGACGAGCGGACCTGGGACGTGCGTCCGCGGGGCTCTAGCCGGGCGCCGATGCAGGGCGGAGCCGGTGATCACACCATCGACTTCGAGTTCCCCGAACCCGCGCCCGCGCCGCTGACGACCATCGCGTGGCGGATCGGCCACCTCGTCGTCGGCGTGTTGGGCACCCGGTGGCACTCCCACTTCGGCGGTCCCCCGCACGACTACATGACCCACACCTACGCCGGCGACGCCGCCGGCGGCCTGGCCCAGCTCGACCTCACCTACGCCGCCTGGATGAACGGCGTGCGGGGACTCGACGCCGAGGCGCTCGCCCGGCCGGTCGGCGAGGCGGAAGGCCCGTGGGCCGAGTACCCCATGGCCGCCCTGGTCCTGCACATCAACCGCGAGGTCATCCACCACGGCGCCGAGATGTGCCTCCTGCGCGACGTGTACGCGCACACCCACTGATCCGTTCGAACGCACCGCCCACCGCACACACCGAGGAGTCGCCATGCCACTGTTCCCCGCCACCTGCCCCACCGAGCGCGAGAACCTGCTCGAGTGGATCGACGTCGCGTTGGTCAACGCCCGGTCGATCGTCCACGGCCTGGACGCCGACCAGTTGCGCGCACGACCGCTGCCCTCCAGCGAACTGACGCTCGGATGGCTGATCCTGCACATCGGCGAGGTCGCGGAGGGCTGGCTCGGCCGCGCCGCCGCCGCACCGAACGCACCAGAGACCGGACGGTCCCTGCCCGAGCAGTTCGCCTGGGCCCAGGAGGTGAACCGGGTCGACCCCGACGCCACCGCCGAGGAGATCCTCGCCGAGTACGACCGACGGTGCGCGGCCGGTCTCGCCCACCTGCGCGCGGCCGACCTTGACGCGCCCGTCCCCGTGCCCGAGGAGATGCCCTGGTATCCGCCGGGGCTGCCCGCCTTCAACGGGCGCTGGGCCGCCCTGCACGCGCTCAACGAGATCGCGCGCCACTCCGGGCACGCCGACATCCTGCGGGAGGCGATCGATGGCCGGACGATGTACGAGCTCATCGCCGAGAGCCAGGAGATCGACATGTCCTACATCGGCCAGTGGTTCGCCGCCCATCCCGAGGTGCCCGCGCCGGAGTGGTGACGAGGGCGGCGCGGTTGCCGCCATGGGCTCTGCGCCGGCCGTCTACGCCGGCGGAGTCTCCCCGGCGCCGCCCGCGAGCTCCGCGAACTGCTCCTCGATCCGGCTCGCGACCTCGCCCGGTTCGGGGATGAGCTCGGCGTCGGTGGCGATCCCGACCGTCACCGTGCCGTCATAGCTGAAGATGCAGATCCCCAGAGCCTGGTCGCCGCTCATCGGCACCCACCCGAGCATGCCGTCGACCGTCGACCCGCCCAACGAGACCGGGCCGACCGGGCCCGGCACAGAGGTGAGCTGACCGACGGTCTTGTTGGCGAACAGGTCGATCACCGGCCGTGCCACCGGCCCGGGCGCCGCGGCCACGGTGAGGATCGTCGCGAACGTCACGTGCGGCTCGAGCGAGTACCGCACGCGCGTCATCGAGGTGGTGATCGCGCCGAGCAGCTCCTCCGGGTCGTCGATCCCCAGCGGCAACCGCATGAGCACCAGCTTGATGTGATTGCCCAGCTCTCCCGCCTCGTCGTCGCCCGAGCCCACCGACACCGGGACCATGAGGTTGATATCCGAGACACGGCGGTCTCCACGGGCGTCGAGATACCCGGTCAACGCCTTGGACACGGCGGCGATCATCACCGGGGTGACGGTGCTGTCGTGCGACTTCGCCACCTCCTTGATCGCCGCGAGGTCCAGACCGGAAACCCACGCCACCTTCTTCTCGCGGTGGACCCTGCCGCTCCACGGCAGGTCGGCGGAGCGCGGCTCGAACAGCAGCCGGAACACCGACCGGTAGGTGTTGGCCATGCGATTGGTCGGACCGATGGCGTCGGTCAGGGATTCCACGGCGCGCGTGGGCACGCGCGAGAGCTGGCGGCCCGGAGCCAACACGTCGCGGGTCAGCCGGCCGAGTGTCTCCGGGAGCCTCAGCGCTGCATCGGTCAACCCGCGGGCGATGCCGAACGAGTCCCTGGCCACGTCGGCGCCGACCCCTCCGACCGCGCTCATCGCGCCGAGCACACCCTTAGTCCGGCGCGACAGGTCGCGGCCGACCGAGGGCGGCGGGGAGTCGTCCTCGTGATCGCACAGGTCCAGGACCAACTGCGTGAGCCGGACCCCGTCGACCACGCCGTGCTGGACGCGGAACAGGACGAGCGCGCCCTCCTCCTCCGCGCCGTCCCGGTGGTACCCCTCGATGAACTCGACCCGCCACAGAGGACTGCCGCCCGGGAGCGGGACGCCCATCTGCTCGGCGACGTGCGCCTCGGCCTCCGCACGTCCGCCGGGTTCGGGCAGGCGCCGGCGGACCAGATGGTTCGACAGATCGAAGTCGGGGTCGTCGACCCAGTACCACCGACGGCCCCGGCGCCTGGCCACCCGACGGAACACCGGGTACGTCTCGACCATGCGGGTGCGGATCGCCTCGGTGACGGCGTCCCAGTCCGGCACGCGGGAGAACCACATCAGCGAGTTGATGTACATGAGGTTGTCCGGTCGGTCCATCAGCAGCCAGAGCTGGTCCCGCAGTGGGATCCGCACCCCGTCCGTCATTCCCCCTGTCGCACTGCCCGCCGCGCTGCCCGTCGCACTGCCCGCTGCACCGTCCGTCGCCGCCATGGCTCCGTTCCTCCCGCTCGCCGGGTGCCCGCCCCCTCGAGCCCGGGGAGCCTCGCGACTCACGCTAGAACAGCGATGACATCCACCGCCGCGCAATGGCCGCACCCGGCGGCACAATGGGCGGATGCGCATCGTGCACACGCCGGACGACCCACCCGCCAAGGGCTTCTACGCACTGCTCACCGCCTCGATCGCCCCACGGCCGATCGCGTGGGTGTCGACCGTCTCGGCTGACGGGGTGCTCAACCTGGCGCCGTACTCGTTCTTCACCGTCGCGTGCGCGGATCCGGCCATCCTGTCCGTGACATCTATCGGCCGCAAGGACACGTACCGCAACGTGATGGAGTCCGGCGAGTTCGTGGTGAACATCGGCACCGAGTCGCTCATGGAGACGATGAACGCCACGTCGGCACCCGTCGGGCCGGAGGTCGACGAGTTCGAGATGCAGGGGCTGACCCCCGATCCGTCGGACATCGTCTCCCCGCCGCGGGTCGCGGAGGCCCCGATCGCGTTCGAGTGCGTGCGTCACGACGTTGTCGACCTGGGCACCAGCGCGATGCTGCTCGGTCGCGTGGTGAGCGTGACCGTCGACGAGGAGATCATGGCCGACGACGGGCTGCCCGACTTCGACATCCTCCTGCCGCCCTCCCGGCTCGGCCGCCACCAGTGGGGCTACGCCCCGCGCACGCGAGAGCTGCCGCGGCCGCGGAAGTAGGTCCGGAGCTGCGGAGCTGTCGCGGGCCTCGCAGGTACCGGCGGCGCACGCACAGCCGCTCCCCCACCTGGCGTCTCGCTCCCGAATCCGGCGTCTCGCTCCGGTCGCTGTGCGGCCCCCTCAGCAGCCGCGGCCGAGCAGCCGCCCGGAAACTCACAGCCCCGGCCCTCTCCACAAGCCGGGCGCAGAACCCGCCTCCGCCGCAGGAACGGCCGGCCCATCACGGCAATACTGCCTGGCCATGAGCACAGATCAGTCCCGTCCAGTCGTCATCACCGCGGCCGATCTCCTCGCCCGTGGCTATAGTCGCCGGGCGCGCGAGCACGCGGAACGCACCGGCCAGCTCTACCGAGTCCGTCACGGCATCTACGCGCTCGCGTCGGAACTCCCCACCGGTCCCGATAGGGCCGAGGCGATGCTCGAGATGAGATCGAGGGCCGCGGCGAAGAGCGTCGGCATCGGGACCGCCCTGTCGCATACGTCGGCGCTCGTCCTCCACGGTCTGCCCGTCCACGAGATGGACACCCGGCGGGTCACCACCACCCGTCATCGACCCGGCAGTGGGAGCCGACGCGGGAAGACCTCGATCTGCCACAACCTCGATCTCGCGGGCGCGGTGACCGAGGTAGACGGGATCCCCGTCACCAGTCCGGCGCGGACGATCGTCGATGTCGCCCGGACGAGTCCCTTCACCGGCGCGGTGTGCGCGGCGGACGAGGCGTTGCGTCGCGAATTGTGCAGCCCGGCCGATCTGGCTGTCGAACTCGAGGCCGCAGCCGGCCGGGTGGGGATCGCCAGGGCCCGGGCCGTGGTGGCGTTCGCGGACGCGGGCGCCCAGTCGGTCCTCGAGTCGGCCAGCAGGGTGATGATCAGTCGCGCCGGTCTGCCGATGCCCGAGCTCCAACGGGAGTTCATCCTCTCGGACGGGACGTCGGCGTTCGTCGATATGTACTGGGAGGAGTGGGGGCTCGTCGGGGAGGCCGATGGGACGGGGAAGTACGGGATCGACGACGACGAGGTCGACGTCCGCAAGAAGCTCCGCGACGAGAAGAGACGGCAGAACGCCATCGAATCCCTGGGCAACATCGTCCGGCGGTGGCAGTGGGAGGACTATCAGTGCGGCCGGATCGTGCCGGTCATCCGCGAGGCGATGAGGATTCAGGAGTCCCTCGGCCGGGGCCCGGGTCGCGTCGCGTGATCCCGCTCCCGGGGATGGCGCCTCGCTCCCCGACATGGCGTCTCGCCCCAAGCCGCGCACCACAGCCGAGTTAGCAACTCCCACAGCCGCTCCCGGCGATGGCGCCTCGCTCCCGCGGATGCACGCGAATTCTGCAGCCGCTCCTGGGCATGGCGTCTCGCACACCCCGCGGTGCACGCGAGACGCCATGGCGAGGAGCGGCTGTGTGCGGACCGGGCCCGGGGCCGCGATTCTGGAGAGCCGGCGGCCGACTGTGTGCGGACCGGGCCCGGGGCCGCGATTCTGGTGATCCGTGCGGCGGGTGTGTCGAAGACGGGGAGGTTCAGAGAATAGCGTGGCAGCGGCGGATGCGATCCAGCCACCAGTCGCGCCGCTCGCCGCCGATGCGCAGTTCCTCCAGCCGCGCCGGGTCCGGGGCCACCTGCCGCACCGGGAGATGCCCGTCCTCCAGGGCGAAGACCCCCGGGTCGACGACGTCCTCGACGAAGAACCCGCCGGTGCCCAGACCTGCGGCGGGGATGTCGTCGTCGTCGCCCCTGGACCCGCCACGCGCGCCCGCAGCGCCAGACCCGCCACGCGCGCCGACACCCGGAAGCGCGGCGGCGGCCGCGACGCCCGCGGCGACCCCCACCGCCGAGTCGAGCGCGCTGGACACCGTCACCGGCACCCCGAGCTCGGCGGCCACGGCCAGCAGGCGCCGGGGCCCGCCCAGCGGCGCGACCTTCACCACCGCCCGGTCGGCGCCACCCGCGCGCACGACCCGCAGGGGATCCTCGGCCCGGCGGATGGACTCGTCGGCGGCCACGTCCACGTGCACGCCGTCGGCGGCGAGGCGCTCCCGCAGCTCCACCAGCTCGTCGACGGTCGCGCACGGTTGCTCGACGTACTCCAGGCCCGGCCCGTCCAATGACACCGGCCCGGTGCCCGGGGCGCGCGAGACGTCGGCGGCACGCACCGCCTGGTCGAGGACCCGCACGGCGTGGGCGGCCTCCGCGACCGACCACGCCCCGTTGGCGTCCACCCGCACCCGCGCCCCGGGTCGGGCCTGCAGGACGGCGGCGACGCGGGCGACGTCGTCGACGAGATGCTGCCCCTTCTCCGCCACCTTGACCTTGACCGTCATACACCCCGGGAAGCGGTCGAGGATCGCGGCGACCTCACCGGCCGGCACCGCCGGGACCGTCGCGTTGACCGGAACGCGCGAGCGCACGGGCGGCGGCGGGCCCTGCCACGCCATCTCGACGGCCGAGGCGAGCCAGTGGGCCGCTTCGGGATCGTGGTACTCACCGAACGGCCCGAACTCGCCCCACCCGGCGGGCCCGTCGATCAGGACGAGCTCGCGCTCAGTGATGCCGCGGAACCGCACCCGCATCGGCAGGGCCACCACGTGGACACGGGCGAGCAGATCGTCGATCGACTCGGGGCCCGGAACGGATGTCATGGGTCCACGCTAACGTCGAAGCCATGACTGAGCAGAGCAGCACCCGTTCCGACAGTGCCGCGCAGGACGAGACCGCCAGCCCCTTCGATCCGTCGCAGTGGCGGGAGGTCGAGGGCTTCGCGAGCGGCGTGGATCTCACCGACCTGACCTATCACCGGCACGTCGGCGAGGGGCGGGTCAACGGGATCGTACGCATCGCGTTCGACCGGCCCGAGGTGCGCAACGCCTTCCGCCCGCACACGGTGGACGAGTTGTACCGGGTGTTCGACCACGCCCGACGCTCCCCCGACGTGGGCACCGTGCTGTTCACCGGCAACGGGCCCAGCCCCAAGGACGGCGGGTGGGCGTTCTGCTCCGGTGGCGACCAGCGCATCCGCGGCCGCTCCGGCTACCAGTACTCGACCGAGCACGACTCGGACGTCGCCGGCGCCACCGCCGACAAGGTGGACGAGGCGCGCGTGAAGGCCGAGGGCGGGCGCCTGCACATCCTCGAGGTGCAGCGCCTCATCCGCACCATGCCCAAGGTCGTGATCTGCCTGGTCAACGGCTGGGCTGCCGGAGGCGGGCACTCCCTGCACGTGGTGAGCGACCTGACGCTGGCCTCCCGCGAGCACGCGCGGTTCAAGCAGACCGACGCCGACGTGGGCTCGTTCGACGCCGGCTACGGCAGCGCGTACCTCGCCAAGCAGGTGGGCCAGAAGTTCGCGCGCGAGATCTTCTTCCTCGGCCAGCCGTACACCGCCGAGGAGATGTTCCAGATGGGCGCCGTGAACCGGGTGGTGGATCACGCCGACCTGGAGAACACCGCCATCGAGTGGGCGCGGCAGATCAACGGCAAGTCGCCGACCGCGCAGCGGATGCTGAAGTTCGCGTTCAACCTCACCGACGACGGCCTCATGGGCCAGCAGGTGTTCGCCGGCGAGGCCACGCGCCTCGCGTACATGACCGACGAGGCCGTGGAGGGCCGCGACGCGTTCCTGGAGAAGCGCGCGCCCGACTGGGACGACTACCCCTACTACTACTGACGCGCGCGGACCGTCCGGTCATGGCCGACTCCCCAGTCACCCGCGAGCTGCGCACCCTGCCCGTAACCGGCGGCCCGGCGGTCGCCGGGATCTTCCCCGCTCTGGAGGAGATGCTCACCGACCGCGGGCCCGCCCTGCTGCCGGTGCCCGCCGACGACCCCGCGCGCACCCGGATCCTCGTCGACAGTCAGCGCCCCGGTGAACCGGTCGACGACCGCGTCGCCCTGGTTGTGAGCACCTCCGGCTCCACGGGCACGCCCAAGGGCGCGATGCTCTCGGCGGAGGCGCTGGCCGCCTCGGCCGCGGCGACCGACACCGTCCTCGGCGGGCCCGGCCGGTGGCTGCTCGCGCTGCCCGCCCACCACATCGCCGGGCTGCAGGTGATCCTGCGGTCCCTGCGCGCCGGGTACGAACCGGTGGTCGTGGACGTGACGCACGGGTTCGACCCCGAGGCGCTGCCCGCCGCTGTGGACGCGTGTCGGGCGGGGACGGGAGCGGGGGCCGGGCGCGCTGCCGACCGGGCGTACACCTCACTCGTGCCGGGCCAGCTGGCCAAGGTCCTCGACGAGGGCTCCCCCGCGGCGGTCGACGCCCTCGCCGCGCTCGACGCCGTCCTGCTGGGGGGCGCGGCGGCGGCGCCGGAACTCCTCGCGCGCGCGGCCGACGCCGGCGTCCGCGTTATCCGGACGTACGGGATGAGCGAGACGGCGGGCGGGTGTGTATACGACGGCGTACCCCTGCCTGGGGTACG
Source organism: Dietzia papillomatosis NBRC 105045 (assembly GCF_001570845.1). Classification (NCBI taxonomy): domain Bacteria; kingdom Bacillati; phylum Actinomycetota; class Actinomycetes; order Mycobacteriales; family Dietziaceae; genus Dietzia; species Dietzia papillomatosis. The sequence continues at coordinate 173,950 of NZ_BCSL01000002.1, forward strand.
GGTCGAGGTCGACGACGACGAGGGCCGCGTCTGGCTGGCGGGCCCGCAGCTCGCCGAGGGGTACCGGAACGCCCCTGATCATCCGGCGTTCGCCCGGGCGGGGTGGTTCCGCACCGACGATGCGGGGCAGGTCGGCCCGGATGGCAGGCTCCGGGTCCTGGGCAGGCTGGACGAGGCGTTGAGCGTGGGCGGGCTGACGCTCCTCCCGCAGACCGTGGAGGACGCGATGCGGCGGCATCCCGCGGTCGTCGACGTCGTCGTCGTCGGGATCCCGGACCCCCGCCTCGGGACGCGGCCCGTCGCGGCGGTGACCCTGCGCGCCACCACCACGGCCGACGAACTGCGCCGCCACGTCACGGGGGTCCTCGGCGAGCACGCGGCCCCCGCGCGGGTGGCCGTGGTCGACGCGCTGCCCGTGCTGCCGGGCGGCAAGGTCGACCGGCGCGGCGTCGCGGCCGGGTTCGTCGATGGGACAATCGGGGAATGAGCCGCGAGACCGACCCCGCACCCTCCGCCGCCGACGCCGCCGCCGGGCCCGGCGGTGCCACGCTCTCCCACTGGCTGGAGGGCGCGCGCCCCCGGACCTGGCCCAACGCGTTCGCCCCTGTGCTCGTCGGTTCGGCGGCCGCGGCGCTCGCGGGCGGGTTCGTGTGGTGGCAGGCACTGCTCGCGCTGGTGGTGGCGTGGTCGTTCATCATCGGCGTCAACTACGCCAATGACTACTCCGACGGGATCCGCGGCACCGATGACGACCGCGTCGGCCCTCTGCGTCTGGTGGGCTCCGGGCTGGCCCGGCCCGCCACGGTGAAGCGGGCCGCGTTCGGTTTCCTCGGCCTGGGCGGTCTGGCCGGGCTCGTGCTCAGCGCGACCTCGCAGCCGTGGCTCATCCTCGTGGGCGTGGCGTGCGTCCTGGCCGCGTGGTTCTACACGGGCGGGAAGTCGCCGTACGGGTACCGCGGGCTCGGCGAGGTCGCGGTGTTCGTGTTCTTCGGCCTGGTCGCGGTCATCGGTACGCAGTACACCCAGCTCGGGTCGGTGACCTGGTACGCGGTGGTGGCGGCCGTGGCGGTGGGCAGCTTCTCGTGCGCGGTGAACCTCACCAACAACCTGCGGGACATCCCCTCGGACACCGAGGCCGGCAAGATCACGCTCGCCGTGCGCCTGGGTGACTCGGGGACCCGCGGCCTGCACGCCGTGCTCGAGCTGCTGATCCCGCTGGTGGCGACCCTCGCGCTGATCCCGGCCACCTGGTGGGCGCTGCTCGGTTTGCTGGCGATGCCGGTGGCGTGGAAGGCCAACGGCCCGGTGCGGGCGCGGGCCACGGGCGCCGACCTCATCCCCGCTCTCGCGACGGCCGGGATGGCGATGCTCGCGTGGAGCGTGTTGGTCAGCGCGGGCTTCGTGATCGCGTCGCTGTAGACGCTCCCGTACGAACGACGGCGAGAGACACAGACGAACAACGGCGGCCGGCCCCTGCTCGAGGGGCCGGC